>DATEPR010000027.1:0-4279 GCA_035273045.1 Pseudonocardiaceae bacterium
GAGGCCACCGGCCTGGCCCTGGCCGAACTGCGGGACCTGGTGCGCGGCATCCACCCTCCGGTGCTGGCCGACCGGGGACTGGACGGCGCCGTGCGGGCGTTGGCCCTGGCCAGCCCGCTGCCCGTCGATGTGTACGTCGACCTGCCCGGCCGGCCACCGGCGCCGGTCGAGTCCGCGGCCTATTTCGCGGTGGCCGAGACACTGACCAACGCGGCCAAGCACAGCGGCGCCACCAGCGCCTGGATCCGGCTGGTCCACGCCGGCGGCCGGCTGAGCGTCATGGTCGGCGACGACGGCCGGGGCGGCGCCCGCCAGCAGGCCGGTGGCGGGCTGCACGGCATCGAACGCCGGCTCGCCGCGTTCGACGGGACGATGCTGGTCACCAGCCCGGCCGGCGGGCCGACGATCGTGACGATGGAGGTGCCGTGCGCGTTGTCCTCGGCGAAGACCTCGCCCTCCTCCGGGACGGCCTGATCCGCCTGCTCACCGCCAGCGGGTTCGACGTGATCGAGGCTGTGGACAACGGCCCCGGGCTGCTGCGGGCGCTGGTCGAGCACCGCCCGGACGTGGCCGTCGTGGACGTGCGGCTGCCGCCGACGTTCACCGACGAGGGGTTGCGCGCCGCCATCGAGGCCAGGGCCGTCGTGCCCGGCCTGCCGGTCCTGGTGCTGTCCCAGTACGTGGAACAGCTCTACGCCCGGGAACTGCTGTCCGACGGGCGTGGCGCGGTCGGCTACCTGCTCAAGGACCGGGTGGCGAACGTGGAGCAGTTCGTGGACGCGGTGCGCCGGGTGGCCGCCGGCGGAACCGCGATGGATCCCGAGGTGGTGGCCCAACTCCTGGCCAGCAACGCCGGCAGCGAACCCATGCACCGGCTGACGCCACGGGAGCGGGAAGTGCTCGGGCTGATGGCCGAAGGCCGCTCCAACACGGCCATCGCCGGCCGGCTGTTCGTCACCGAGAAGGCGATCGCCAAGCACACCAACAACATCTTCAGCAAACTGGACCTACCACCCTCGGCGGACGACAACCGGCGCGTGCTGGCCGTGCTGGGCTATCTCAACGCCTGACCGGTGCCCACCCGGTCGCGGACAGCGGCCGACCTGGCCGGATCACCGGATCCGGCCAGGTCAGCCGTGGTCATCCGGGTGGTCAGTTCAGTTCGGCGAGCAGCGCCTCACGCTGGCGCTGGCCGAGACCGGCGACCCGCCGCTCCTCGGGAATGCCGGCCTTGGCGAGCACCGCGGTGACCTTCGCCGGACCGTAGCCGGGCAGCGCCTTCACCAGCTGGGCCACCTTGGTCTTGCCCACCACGCTGTCGTCCTTGGCGCGGGCAAGTACGCCGGAGATGGTCTCCTTGCCCTCCTTGATGTCGTTCAGCAGCTTCGTGCGAGCCTGCCTGGCCTCGGCGGCCTTGGCCAGGGCAGCCTGGCGCTGCTCAGGGGTCAGGTTAGGGAGAGCCACTCGTCGTCTTCCTTCCATTCAGGACAGTCCCACCCGCGCGCTTCGCGCGTGGTTGGATCCCCATCATGACGGTTCGCGCCGAATCTCACCATCAGCGACACGTTGTCATCATGCCCTGAGCTGGCCGGATGCGGCGCACGACTGGCCGGTTCGGACACACACTCTGAGTATGTCTCGACACTGTCGGGTGAAAACTGGCGCACAATGGGAAAGGGATCAACGGGCGAGGTGGTGGCGTCGAGTACAGGCATGGGCGCCGTGCTCGCGGTGCGTGAGTTCCGGGCGCTCTGGCTGGCCGAAGCGGTGTCGGTGGCCGGTGACCAACTGGCCAAGGTGGCACTCGCCCTGACCGTCTACAACAGAACCGGTTCAGCGCTGTGGACCGCCGTGGTGTACGCGCTGAGCTTTCTGCCCGCCCTGGCCGGCGGTCTCGGTCTGGCCTACCTGGCCGACCTGTATCCACGGCGGACCGTGATGGTGACCGGCGCGGCGGCACAGGCCGTGTTCGTGGCGGTGATGGCGTTGCCCGGTATGCCGCTGGCCGCGATGTGCGCGCTGCTGGTCGGCGTCGGCGTCGCGCAGGCACCCGCGCTGGCCGCGCAGAACGCCTTGACCAGGGAGGTGTTCACCGAGGACGAGCCGTACTACCGCAGCCAGGACCTGCGCGGCATCACCACCAACACCGTCATGCTGCTCGGCCTGGCCGGCGCCGGGCTGCTGGTCGACGCGGTCGGCAGTTCCACCGCGTTGTTCATCGACGCGGGAACGTTCGCGGTGGCGGCCGTGCTGGTGCGGGTGTTCGCGCACCACCGCCCGGTGCCGGCCACCGCTCGCGGTCGCGGCTCGTGGTCGGCCGGCTTGCGGTACGTGTGGCGGGAACCGAGGCTGCGGTTGCTGTTGTGGCTGTCCTGGGTGGTCGGTCTGGCCGTCGTGCCGGAAGGGCTCGCGGCGCCACTGGCCGCACAACTCGGCGCGCCGCCGGGCGCGGTCGGCTGGTTGCTGGCCGCCGACCCGCTCGGCTACGTGGCCGGCGCGTTCGTGTTGTCCCGGTTCGTCCCGACGGCGCTGCGGCAGCGGTGGGTCGGCGTCCTGGCCACGGCGTCGGTGGCCATCCTGGTGCTGTTCGCCCTGCCGCTGTCGCTGGCCGGCGCGCTGGTGCTGCTGGCCATGGCCGGGGCGGCGGGCGCCTACCAGATCACGGTCGGCGCCAGTTTGGTCAGCTGGGTGCCCAACTCGGTTCGCGGCAGCGCCTACGGGGTGGCGCGCACGGGACTGCGGGTGGCCCAGGGTGTGGGCGTGGCGGCAGGCGGTGCCCTCGCCGAGGCGATCGGCACGGCCTTCGGTGCCGTGGTGATCGCGGGCGCGGTCGGAGTCGCGGTGGCCGCTCCGGCGACATTCCTCTGGCATCGGCGGTACCGTGGAAGGCCACACGGGACACACGGCGAGTGAACAGGGGGCCACGCACCGCGCCGGGTGGCACGAAAGGGCGCCGTCCGGCGATATGGGGGACAGGCACCGGACCGAGGAGACCGGTGCGGCTGGATCGGCGTCAGTGGACGGGAAGGCAGGCGGGATCATGGCGATCCGGAATCGCGGTCGGCCACGGTCCACATCGGCTGCCCCGGCCCGGAGACCCGACTCGATCAGTAGTCGCGGTCGGACACTGTCGACACCTCCCTCACGGGGTGTTCGCTGGCTCGGGGTGCGGCAGCGCCCCTCGGTCGACCAGGGGCACCGGTCTGGCGGGACCGGTGGCCGGTGGCGGCCAGTTGCCCACATTGTGGCTCGCGCGACCGGTTTCCGGCAGGGGGTATGGGGGTTTCTGCGCCATCCGGGCAGGTGGGCGCTGTGGGCGCAACCTCGCGGTGAGATCGGTTATCTGCTCGGACTTGAGCTGGCCACCCTGGCCGCCGTCGTGGTCGTCGCCCTGGGTGGCCATGTCGTGGTGGCCGCCGACTGGGTTCGGTTCGGCCTGCTGCTCGGCCTGGCCAGTGTCCACATGTTCCTGTCCCGGCGACCGGAGGAGAGCCGGCGCAACCGGATGGACACGGTCCACGTGGACCTGACGTCGATCTGGAACTTCGCGGCGGCACTGGTGTTGCCGCTGCCGCTGGCCCTGCTGTCCATTCTGGCCATCCGGTTCCAGCGGTGGTTCGTGGCCCGGCGGCCGGCCTACCGGTTCGTGTTCGGCACCGCCGTGATCGTGACATGTGTACTCGCCGTGCACGGCGTGCTCGCGGCCGCCGGGACGCCCACCTGGTCCGGTGACAGCGTCGCCGGCACGCTGCGTGACTTCGGCGTGGCGGGCGCAGCCGGCCTGGCGTACGTCGCCGGGCAGATCCTGCTGGTCGGCATCGCTGTCGCGCTGCACAGCGACCGGCCCACGGTGGCCATGGCGGTGGGCGGCTGGTACGACAACGGCCTGGAGACGTTCACCGTCGCGCTGGGCATGGTGAGCGCGATCCTCCTGGTCCACGCGCCGCCGGCGCTGGCGGTGATGGTCGTGGTCGGCGTGCTGGGCAACCGGCTGACCGAGATCCGGCAACTCCAGGTGGACGTGCGGACCGACCCGAAGACCCGGCTGCTCAACATGCGCGGCTGGCAGGAGGCGGTGACCAAGGAGCTGGCCAGGGCGGACCGGGCCAGGGGAGTGGTCGGCCTGCTCATGGTCGACCTGGACCACTTCAAGCTGATCAACGACACCTGGGGCCACCCGGCCGGTGACGACATGCTGGTGGCCGTCGCCGACGTGCTGCGGGCCGAGACCCGGCCGGCCGACGTGGTCGGGCGGTTCGGCGGCGAGGAGTTCGTGGTG
>DATEPR010000028.1:0-4807 GCA_035273045.1 Pseudonocardiaceae bacterium
GGCGCCGCCGCCGACCCGCGCCGGCACCCCGGCGTTGGCCTGCCAACTGGGCACCGGGAACAGGTCGCTCACCCCGCCGCCGGTGGCGCCACCGCCCTGGCCGTCGTTCCACACCGTCTCCGACTCGGCGACGCCGCTCGCCGACGCGGTCAGCCGGGTGCCGCCGCAACCCAGCACGTACTGGCTGGACGCCGGAAAGTCGACGTGCTGCTGGCCGTCGTCCTCCGCGTCCTGGCTGCCGTTGTCGCCGGACGCCGCGCACACCGTGACGCCGAGCGCCGCCGCGTCCGCGAACACCTGGTCCAGCGCGGTCCTGGCCTGCTCGGTCCACTGGTCCTCGGACTGGCCCCAGCTGATCGACAGCACGGCCGGCGTGGGCGAGGCGTG
Source organism: Pseudonocardiaceae bacterium (assembly GCA_035273045.1). Lineage (GTDB taxonomy): Bacteria > Actinomycetota > Actinomycetes > Mycobacteriales > Pseudonocardiaceae > DATEPR01. Next base: position 388 of record DATEPR010000028.1, read on the forward strand.
CACCGCCGTGGACACCGCGTCCACGAAACCCTGGTCGCTGTTGGGCGCGAAGTACACCTGCACCGTGGCCTTCGGCGCGAGCGCGCCGACCACCTCGATGTCCAGCAACACCTCGCCGTCCGCGCCGTTCGGGTCCTGCCCGGCCACGTTCCGGCCACCGTCCACGCTGACCGCGCTCACCGACGGCGTCGGGATGTTCAGCCCGCCGAAGAAGGCGTCCAGGTCGTCCTGGCCGAAACCGCCGCCGAACTCGACGATCGCGACCACCTGGCCGGTGCCGTCGGTGCCGGCCGGGAAGTCGTAGACGGTGCCCAGCGTCGGCACGTCGAAACCGGTGCGGGCCTGCGGGTCCGCGTGTGCCCGCACGTACGCGCGCACCTGCGGCCGGTCGTCCAGGCCGAGCACGGCGACGACGATCCCGTCCAGCGGGGCCGGCACGTGCAGTTGGCCGGACCGCGACCGGTGCGCCACCACGGCACCGCTGGTCGGGTCGACGCTGCTGGCGCGGCGCAGCTCGGTGCCGAACAGTTCGCTGACCGCGTCCGCCGGGCCGGCGGCGGTCAGCCGCCTGGACCCCAGGTGTTCCGCCGTGACCGTCACGCCGGCCGCCTCCAGCGCGGCGCGCACGGCCGCCACGTCCTCCGGGTCGGCGCCGAACCGGTCGCCCAGTTCGGTGCGGGACACAGTGTCCATCGTCTCGACCAGATCGCCCGGCAGATCGGCCCTGCGCCGCAGGACGACGGTGAACTCGACCCGTTCGTCCGGGTCGACGAGTGGGCTGGCCGCGTCGGTCAGCCTGGTCCGCGCGCTGCCCGGGAGCGGCACGCGGTCAGTGGGCCTTGGCTCCGTCATACCCACATCGTCCACCGTGGGTCCACGGCCGTTACGCAGGTCACCCGGTCGGACCCACACGCACCGGAAGGCTGGTCAGCGCCCGCATCAGTGCACCCGGCCGCCACCGCAGCTCGTCCCGTGGCACGGCCAGTTCGATGTGGGCGAAGCGGTCCAGCAGCCCGGCGAACGCGATCTCCGCCTCCAGCCGGGCCAGCGGTGCGCCCAGGCAGAAGTGGATGCCGTGGCCGAACGCCAGGTGGCCGGACGGATCGCGGCGCAGGTCGAACTCGTCCGCGCCGGGATACCGGCGTTCGTCCCGGTTGGCCGAGCCGACCGCCAGCGTGACCACGTCGCCCGCGGGCACCTCGACGCCGCCGATCACGGTGGGCGCCACGGTGAACCGCGGCGTCGCCTGGCGCAGCGGTCCCTGGTAGCGCAGCATCTCCTCGATCGCGCCGGGCAGCAGCGACCGGTCGGCGCGCAGCGCGGCCTGCTGGTCCGGATTGTCCAGCAGCGCGAGCACACCGTTGCCGATCAGGTTGGCGGTGGTTTCGTGGCCGGCCACCAGCAACAGGAACGCCATCGAGATCAGTTCGTTCTCGCTCAGCCGGTCGTCCGCGTCCCGTGCCCGCACCAGCGCGGACAGCATGTCGTCCCCCGGATCGGCCCGCTTCGCCGCCACCAGCGCGGTCAGCGCCGCGGCCACCGAGTCCATCGCCTCACGGAGCGTGTCCCGGTGGCCGCCGGAGACCAGCACGTTCGACCAGGCGCGGAAGTCCGCGCGGTCCGCCTCCGGCATGCCGAGCAGTTCACAGATCACCGTGACGGGCAACGGAAACGCGAACCTGTCCACCAGGTCCACCTCGCCGCCCGGGTCGATCGCGTCGAGCAGGCCGGCGGTGATCTGTTCGATCCTGGGCCGCAGGTCCTCGATCCGGCGGACGGTGAACGCGCGACTCACCAGGCGACGCAGCCGGTCGTGGTCGGGCGGGTCGGTGTTCAGCATGTGCGCGCCCAACACCCCGCCGGACCGGATGGGCGACCGCTGGCCGGCGGGCCGGCCGGCGATCTCGTCCAGCCGCGCGGCGTCCTTGCACAGCAACGGATTCGCCAACGCGGCACGCACGTCCGCGTAGCGGGTCACCAGCCAGACGCGCCGGTCGACGGGCAGGTCCAGCGATTCGACCGGCGCCTCGTCGCGTAACCGGCGCCACGTCGGATACGGGTCGCTCAGGTAGCTCTCATCCAGCCGCATGGCTGGCCACCCACGTGTCGACGACGTCGGCCAGCACCGGCATCGGCAGTTGGCCGTTGCCGAGCACCACGTCGTGGAAGCCCCGGATGTCGAAGGCGTCCCCGAGCGCGGCCTCGGCCTTCGCCCTGATCCGCTGGATCTCCAGGCGCCCCACCATGTAGGACAGCGCCTGCCCGGGGTACGCGATGTACCGGTCGGTCTCCGCGTCGATCTCCACGGCGGCCATCGGCGTGTGCTCGCTGAGGAAGTCCACCGCCCGCTGGCGGCTCCAGCCCTTCGCGTGCATGCCGGTGTCCACCACCAGCCGGCCGGCGCGCATCGAGTCGGCGGTCAGCATGCCCAGCTTGGCGATGTCGTCGGAGTACAGCCCCATCTCGTCGGCCAGCCGTTCCGAGTACAGGCCCCAACCCTCGCCGTAGGCGTTCACGTCGGCGATCCGGCGCAGCATCGGCAGGTCGTCCAGGCCGAGCGAGAGCGACATCTGGAAGTGGTGGCCCGGCACGGCCTCGTGGAACGCGGTGGCCTCGGACTGGTGCCGGAACCGTTCGGTCACCTGGTGGGTGTTGGCGAAGTAGACGCCGGGCCGCCGGCCGTCCACCGACGGCGCCATGTAGTACGCGGCGGCCGCACCGGGCGCTTCCGCCTCGGGCACCGGCCGGACCTCGCAGGACCGCTCCGGGCGCAGGTTGAACCACCGCGGCGCGGCCGCTTCCGCCCTGGCGATGGCCTGCCGGGCGGCGTCCAGCAACTCGTCCGCGGTCCGCCAGCGCAGCTCCTCGTCGGTCTTGAGCCGCCGGAAGATCTCGGCCTGGTCGGTGGTGCCCAGCACGCGGCCACCCAGTTCGGCGTACTCGTCGCGCAGCGCGTCGATGATGTCCAGGCCGGTCCGGTGTAGTTCCTCCGGTGTCCGCGTCGTGGTGGTGTGCGCGCGGACCAGGTTGCCGTACCACAGTTCGCCACCGGGCAGCCAGCTCAGGCCGGGCCGGTCGGCCGGCCTGCCGTGCGGCAGGATCTCGGCGGTCAGCGTGTCCCGGTAGGCGGCGAACGCCGGGCGCACCACGTCGGCGAGCAACTGGTCGCGGCGGTCGGCGAAGTCGGCCGGCCCGGCCGCGGGTGCCGCCACCGCCAGCGGATCGTGTTCCGGGTCGGCCAGATAGCGGTCGATGTGCTTGGTGGCGGCCGACACCAGGTGGGCCACCGGGGTGCGGCCGGCGGCGATGCCCTGCCGGTGCCGGTCGGCCGCCTGGCGCAGGAACCGCGGCACCTCGGACAGCCGGCCAAGGTACGCCTCGGCCAGTTCCGGCGTGGCCGGCGCCAGCATCGGCATGATCGTCAGCAGCACCGCCGCCGGTGCGACGAAGAAGTCGGTGATCGCGTACTCGACCATCCGGCTCTCCGTCATGCGGATCCGGGTGTCCGCCTGCTGGATCACCACGGCCCGGGTGATCGCGTCCGCCGGGGTCAGCGTGGCGGGGTAGATCTCGAATGCCTGGCGGGCCAGGTCGGCGTAGCGGTCGGCGAACCGTCGATCCGCCTCCTCGGACAGGTCACCCAGCTTGTCGTGGGCGCCGTCCAGCCCGAAGAACGTCGCCACGGGCGGGTCCTGGTCACACATCGTGGTGACGAACTCGTCCGCGAGCTCGCGCACCGACGTGACCGTGTCCGGCATGACGGACCTCCCGGGGTCGGCCGACAATCGATCGTGTTGCCGATGGTAGTCATGATCGACCGGACGAAGGGCGGACGACGGTGCCGGTACGACCCACCACCACCGACGGGCTGGTCGACGAGCTGGCCGACACGATCGGCGGTGCGGCACCGGGTTCGTGGCTGCGGGTCGCGCTGGACGGAGCGCCGCCGGCCCGCCCGGAGGAGTTGGCCGGCCGGCTCGTCGACCCGGTGCGGCTGCGCGGTCGGCAGGTGGTCACCGTGCGCACGGCCGACTACCTGCGGCCGGCGTCGCTGCGGCTGGAACACGGCCGGACCGACCCGGACGCCTTCTACGACGACTGGCTGGACGCCGGCGGACTGGCCAGGGAGGTGCTGCGCCCGCTGGCGCCCGGCGGCACCGGGCGGGTGCTGCCGTCCCGCTGGGACGCCGAGGCCGACCGGGCCAGCCGGGCCGAGTACGTGAGGCTGCCGGCCGGCGGTGTCGTCCTGGTGTCCGGCGCGCTGCTGCTGGGCCGGGGGCTGGAGTTCGACCTGACCGTGCACCTGGCGCTGTCCCCGGCCGCGCTGGCCAGGCAGATCGGCGACGAGGACCGCTGGACGCTGCCCGCGTACACCCGGTACGCCGCCGAGGTCGACCCGGAACTGGTCGCGGACGTGGTG
>DATEPR010000029.1:0-8953 GCA_035273045.1 Pseudonocardiaceae bacterium
GTCGCCGACCCGGCCCAACCCAGCTTCGGATCACGGTCGGCCGGCTCGACAGGAAGGTCCGCCAACCTGGCACAATCCAGCTCGGGACCGTGGTCGGCGGGCTCCGGAGGGCGCATTGGTGCGGCCGGTTCTGGCTCAGGCTGGCGGTCTGCGGGTGCCTCGGCTGGCTCGTCCGCCGGCAGGACGAATTCGGGTTCTGCCGGCACGCCAGGTTTCTCCGGCCGGGCCGCGGCCGGTGTGGGCGATACCCGCACTGGCCGTCGCTCGACTGTCGGTTCTTCGGCGTGGCGCGGCCGGACGGTGATGCCGCGGCGCCGGCTCTCGGCCAGGGACAGCCGCCGTGGTCGGCCCGGTGCCGGCTCGGCCAGCCGGTTCCGGCTCGGGGGCTCCTGGATGCCGGCCACGGCCGGCGGTTCGTCCTGCTCCCATGGCAGCCGCACGGGTGGCGCACCGGGTTCCGGCCACGACCGGACCACCACGGCGTCGTCATCCACCGGCTCGGGCGCCTGCCACGGTTCGTCCGCCTCCGGCGCGTCGGTCTCGGCTGCCTGCCGGCGCGCCGCGTTCAGGATCGCCCGCAGTTCGGCGATCGAGTCGTCGTCGGTCCACGACTCCGCCGGTTCCGGCTCCTCGGTGACAACCGATGGCAGCGGCGCGCGCTCCATCCGGGAGATCGTGGGCACCGGGCGCCGGGGCCGGTCCACCGCAGGCCGCACGTCGACGGGCCGGCCGATCGCCATCGTCAACCGGGCCGGCACGGCGAGGCCACGGGTGACCAGCGGCCGGATCGTCCCACCGACCGCCGGACGCACTGTCGTGATTGGACGAAGGTTCACCGTCACGGTCAGCGGCGCCACCTCGCGCCAGCCACCGATGTTCTCCCGGGGTTCGGCGGCGAGGCGACGGCGTCGGGGAACCAGCAGCGAGGGGAACCGAACGCGCATCACTGTGTCCCCCCGTCTCTCCCCGTCATCAGCGGAACCCCGTTCACCCGTACGTTGATGGTGCCGACCTGCTCGATCACCTGGGCGCGGATCTGGTGTGGGAGATCAAGGATCTCGCCCAGCGACCAATGCAGGTAATAGGCGAGGTACACGGCCTCCTCCCACACCCGGTCGACCGCGCACCTCAGCGTTCCCCCTGGGCACCACCTGCCACGTCCACCGCGAAGTCGTGGCCGCACGCCGGGCACGACACGTCGACCTCCGAGTGGCCCTCCTGGTTGATCCGCCGGTACAGGTCCTGCAGGAACGCCAGGTCGGACGCGAACAGGTTCTCGATCACGAACTCGCTCACCGGGGCGATCGTGCCGAGTTGGGTCACGGTCCTGGCCAGCAGCAGCACCGTCAGGTACGCCGGGTTCTGGCGCACCCTCGGGTCCGGCTGCGTCATGATCTCGTCGCGGGCCGTGGCCAGGCGCATGACGCCCTCGCGGTGCACGGTGCCCCGCTCGTCCACGTAACCCCGTGGCAGCACGAACGGATAGGACACGAGGACCGCGGCGCCGTGCGGTGCCGCGTCCCGTGTCATCTCGAAGCCGGTCACAGCGAGACCGACTGGCCGCTGGGCAGGAACTCGATCTGGTCGCACACCAGGACGACGCTCTGCACGGCGACCGCGCTGTCGCCGGCCTTCAGGCCGGACACCTCCAGCTTCTTCGGCCACGCGTTCAGCAGGCTGAACGCCATGACGGTCTCGACGTCCGTCGGGTCCTTCGCGCCTGGCTTGGTCTGCACGACGTTGAGGTGGGCGTCGATGGGCGCGGTCGGGTCGTTGTAGCGGACCCGCATGTGCCACGTCCACAGGTACTTGTCGTCGTCGAAGCCGCGCTTGAGCGTGACCTCCGGCGGTTTGGTCTTGCCGTACTGCTTGGTGTGGGTGACGGCGCCCTGGTTGTCGCAGTAGATGTACTCCTGTGCGTCCACCTCGCTCACCAGGCTGCTCATCTCCTGGAACGAGGCCACCGGCACACCGTCCACGGAAATGTAGAACCGGGGGGCGCTGACCACCTTGCTCTGCGGTTGTCCGGCCATCGCGTATGTCCACTCCCTTCGGGAATCGGCGGGTTATTCGGCGAGTTCGGCGCCCTGCGCCAGTTGGGAGACCCGGAAGACGACGAACTCGGCCGGCTTGACCGGCGCGATCCCGATGTCCACGGTGAGAATGCCGACGTCGATGTTCTCCGACGGGTTGTTCTCGGCGTCGCACTTGACGTAGAAGGCCTGTTCCGGCGTGCCGCCGAACAGTGCCCCGCTGCGCCACACCCGCCGCAGGAACGCGCTGATGGTGCGCTGCACGCGCTCCCACAGGTAGCGGTCGTTCGGTTCGAACACCACCCAGTTCGTGCCCAGCAGGATCGACTTCTCCACGAAGTTGAACAGCCGGCGCACGTTCAGGTAGCGCCATTCCGGGTCGCTGGACAGGGTGCGCGCGCCCCACACCCGGATGCCCTGGCCGGGGAACGTGCGGACGCAGTTCACGCCGACCGGGTTGAGCTGGTCGTGCTCGCCCCTGGTCATGCCGGACTCCAGCGCGATCACGCCGCGCACGACCTCGTTGGCCGGGGCCTTGTGCACGCCGCGGGTGGCGTCGGTGCGCGCCCACACGCCGGCCATGTGACCGCTGGGCGGCAGGAACACCGGCTTGCCGTGCAGCGGGTCCATGATCTTGATCCACGGGTAGTACAGGGTGGCGTACTTCGAGTCGTAGCCGGCGTAGTCGACCCGCCACTCCTTCATCCGCTGCGGTCCCAGGCCGGGCGGCGGGTCGAGGATGGCGACGCGGTCGCCCATCAGCTCGCAGTGCGCGATCATGGCCAGGTGGATGGCCTTCAGGCCCTCCTCGTCGAGCACGCCGGCCTGGTAGGCGGACATCGCGTCGGGGACGCACAGCATGGTGATGTCCTCGATCGTCTCCAGCCCGGCGAACCCGGTGCGCGCGCCCGCGTCGCCCGCGTACTGGTCGGGCGTGACCTGCGGCAGCGCCGGCGGTTCGTCCGCGGCGAGCGCGACCTGGGTGCCCTTGCGCGGCACGGCGACCGTGCCGGTCTTGGGTTCCTCGACGCGGATCAGTTTGGACTGCTGCCGCACGGCGGTGACGACGTTGGTCGCGCCCCGCTTCGTGGTGAGGTTGTCGAACGTCTCGACGACCTGGCCGTTCTGGCTGACCACGAGCTTGAACGTGTCGTCACCGGGCTCGCTGGCGTCGGCGACCTCGACCGAGATGCCCTGCCCCGCGGCGCCTTCGGCGAGCGCGCGCACGGTGAACGCGGCCTTGGCGTTGTCCGAGCCGGACGTCAGTTCGGCGGTCGCCGGCTTGCCGGCCGACCCGTTCTGGGAGCCGTCGCCGCCGAGTGCGCCGATGCTGACCACGTAGGCCGAGCCGCCGCCGTTGAGGAAGTAGCCGTACACCGAGTGCGGCAGGTATGCCTTGTCCACAAAGGACCCGAATGTCCTGGTGTACTGGGTCCAGTTCGTGACGAGCACGGGTTCGTGCTGCGGGCCGCGTTCGGTGAACCCGACGAACGCGGCCAGCGCGGTGCCGACGCCCTCGATCGGGCGTGAGCCGGAGGACACCTCCTCCACGTACACGCCGGGCGACAGGTAACTGGGCATCGGTCCCTCCATGCTGGACGGCTGTGACGTGTCGAGCGTGCCAGCGCGCTCCCCTGCGGCAGCGCCGAAGCCGACCTCATCTCGCGCACTGATCGTTGCGCGATCACGCACCAGACCTGGCCGCGCACGCTGCGTCCGTGGCGCGCGCCGGCGCGCCGGCGCCGGGGACCATGGCGAGGTGATCCACGACGTGGACGAGTCGCTGCGCGTGTTCCTGCTGCGCTGCCTGCCCGACGGCACCCGGGTCGAGTTCGCCCCGCCGCGCGCCGACCGGCCGGACGATGCGTTGCTGCTCAACGGTTTCCTCTACGACATCCGGGAGGACGTGAGCAGCCTCGCCGCCTACTCCGACGACATCCGGTCCCAAGACGGCGCGGTCGCCGCCCGGCGGATGCCGATTCGGCGGTACCGGCTGCGCTACCTGCTCACCGCGGGGACGTCGTCCGCCGTGTCGGAGCACCAGTTGCTGGGGGCGGTGCTGGCGGGCTGCGTCGAGCACCAGACGGTGCCTGCGGACTGCCTGGCCGGTTCGCTGGCCGACACCGGCCACCTGGTGACGTTGCGGTGCGCGCCGGCGGACGAGCAGCCGGTGGGCATCGACCCGTGGGTCCGTCTCGGCCTGCCGCCGCGCACCATCCTGGACCTGGTCGTCATCGCGCCGCTCATCCCGCCGTCGCACGGCGACCTGGCCGACGCGCCCAGCGAGTTCGACCTGCGCCCCAGCGCGCGGCGCCGCCAACCGCCGCGACTCCCCCAACCCGGCCGGCGACCGCGCGGCCGGGTCACCGAGCCGTCCTGACCGCTACGGCCCTGCCTGGTGGAACGGCGGTTCCTCGGGTGCCGCCGCGGCCAGGAACGGGGTGGACGCCAGTCGGGTGCCGGTCGGGCCGGCGGCCAGCAGCGTCCGCCGGCCGAGCACGTCGTCCGGGAACAGCACCACGTCGACGCTGAACGCCCCACTGCCGTTGGTGGTCGCCCTGGTCACGCCGAGGCCTTCGCTCCAGGTCAGCGTGATCGTCGCGTTCGGCGGGAACGCCGCGCCGGTGGCCCGCACCACCTCGCCGCCGTAGGCCACGGTCGGCGACACGGTGAGCAGCGGCACCGCCGGCACGACGACCGTCGCCGTGAGGCCGACACCGGTCTGCCGGGGTGGTTCCCCGTCGTCGGCCGTGGTCCAGGTCAGCGCACCGGTCGGGTGGCCGGCGCTGGCCGGGCGGAACAGGATGACCGCCTGGCAGGTCTGGCCGGTGTGCAGGACGGCGCCGGCGCACGACTCCAGCGTGAGCACGTACGGGCCGGTGATCCGGACACCGGTGAACGTCACCGGGCCGGGTCCGGCGTTGGTCACCGTGACGCCCCGGCTCTGGCTGGGCAGGCCGGCGACCAGCCGGCCGTAGGACACCTGGCCGGGCGACACGACGAGGTTTCCGAACCGCTCGAACGTGTACACACTGTCCACACCGGACGGTGCGCTGGGCAGCAGCCGGCTGGTGCTCTCGAAGGCCACCAGGCGGCCGTGCGTGTCCAGGGACGGCCGGATGCCCGCCGAGGCGGTCGGCGTGACCAGTATGATACCTGGCCTGCCGGGGCCGATGTCGGCGACGAACAGGTTCGCCACCGGCTTGGCGCCGGTCGGCGGCGCTCCGAGCAGGTCGGTGGCCAGCGAGCCGAACGCGACCGTGCTGCCGTCCGCCGAGATCACCGGGTCGCGGGCGGCGCCGTTGGCCGCCGACGTCCCCCGGCCCCGGTCGGACGACACGAGAATGGTGCGCCCCGCGGTGATCTCCCGGACGTAGACCTGGGTCGGCGTCGACGCGGCGGGTTGGCCGAGGAACGCCACCCGGGTGCCGTCACCGGAGATCGACGGGTTGGCCGCGGAGACCGCCTGCCGGCACGGGCCGGTGCCGGGCAGGCACGACATGAGGACGGTCGCGCCGGAACGATGGGTGCCGTCGCCGGCCGCGTCGGTGTCGTGGCGCCACACCTCGGTCCCGCTCACCGGTTGCCGGCCGGGAACCGGCGCGGTGAAGCCGAGATAACGGCCGTTGGCGGACAGGGTGGGCTGGGTCGCGTCCGGGATGATCCGGCCGGTGCCGTCGACGCTGACGATGGTCCCCTTCGACGCGGCGAAGTCCGGCCCGCGCCGGGCGACGACGACGTCGCGAATGCCGGTGGCGGTGACGTAGACGCCCTGTGTCTGGCACCCGTAGCCGCAGTTGGTCACCCGGATCAGCCCGGCGGTGGTAGTCGTGGCCCGCGGGTCGAGCAGGAAGTACGCCGTGCACCGGGTGGCGCCGGAGTATCCGCCTTCGGTGACGGCGCCCAGTTCCTCGCCGTCGCCGCACGGTGCCGGCTGGTCGGGCGGCAGTGGCGTGCCGGTCTTGACCGTGGTGGGGTCGATGAGACGCAGGGAGCAGTCCGGCGACGTGAAGTCGAGTTCGCCGAAGCCGCTCACCGTGGTCCAGGCGATCTCCGGCCGGCCCACCTCCACCGGTCCGTTGTCCACCAGGTCGATGCCCTCGTTGTCGGTGCTGGTCTCGGAGATGTCCGGTGCCGGCACCACCGGCAGCCCGTCGGGCACGGGTGCGCAGGCCGGCGCCGCCGAGGACGGTGCGGTGTACTGCGGTATGGACGGAAGCGGGACCTCGCTGGTGAAGCCCTCGTCGCTGCACGCGGCCACGACGGTCACGTCGCTCTGACCGTCCGGTGTCGTCGCGTCGGTGGCCAGGTCGCCGGTGAACAGTTGCCCGGGGCTGTTGGCCAGGCAGACGTCCGAGTCGAATTCGAGGTTGATCTGGCAGGTCGCGCCGACGGCGAGCACGGGGGCTTCGTGGGTGCCGCAGCTTGACGCGAGGGTGAACGGCGCGGTCACCGTGGGCAGGCCGGTGAAGGTGATCGGCGTCCCGCCGACGTTGGCGATGGCGATGGTCGCTTCGTCGACGCCGCCGGTGGCTCCGCCGAAGGACTGGAGCGACCCGAACGGCACCATGTCGATGACGTTGCCCGAGATGGGGATGTTCGCTTCGCCGTCGCCGAACTCGAACATGCCCAGCGACGGCGAGATCGGCGAGAGCTGCGCCGGGTAGGCCAGCGTGCCGCCGTCCTGGGACAGCGCCGGCCCGCACCGGCTGTCCGCCGACTCCTCGCTGAACGCGCAGAACGGGATGCGCTGCGACCGCACGTCGCCCGGGTTGCCGGTCACCTGCCGGCGGACCAGGTTGCCCGGGGTGTCGAACCTGCCCCTGCCGGTGGCCAGCCGGTCGACGACGTCGATCTGGTTCTCGTCGACGTCGGTCCGGTCGGCCTCGTAGGCGACGAAGCGGCCGGTCCCGGAGATGGCCGGCGCGGTCGACTCGTCCTGGCCGGCGTCGCTGACCAGGGTGGTGGCGCCGGTGAGCCGGTTGCGCGCGTAGATCCGGTCGTTGGTGGGCGGACTCTCCTCCTGCGGTGTCTGCGACACCGACGCGGTGGTCTTCAGGGCGGCGCGGGACGTGAACGCCGTCTGGGTGCCGTCCGCGGCCAGCACCGCCTGCCCGCTGTCCTGCTTCGCCGCGACGCCGTCGCTGCCGGCCGAGGTGAGCGTGAGGGACGTCGGGGCGGCGGATGCGGCCAGTTGCGTCGCCGACGTCACCGGTGGGACGGCGAGCAGCAGCACCGCCAGCACGGTGAGCTGGCGGGCGCCGGGCACGCGAGTCATGGCCGCCAGCCCACCAGTTCGGCGGGCCGCTGCCAGCGGTGGTGCGCGTGAACTTCCGCGCACCACCGCGTGCCATATCAGGCAGCCGGACTCGTCAACTCCGGTTCCGCCGGGTTCGCGTTGGTGGTCGTCTTGACCTCGGTGTAGACGAACTTGCCACCGCGCAGCGCGGACGCGATGGCCGCGATCACGCAGGCCGTGATGGCGAAGGCGAACGCCACGCCGAGGCCCTGCGCGAACGGGCCGGAGATGAGCTGCGGGAAGAACGCCCGGCCGGTGAGGAACGCGGCGTGGCTGGCCGGCAGGTGCGCCAGGACGGCCGGGCCGAGCAGCGTCTGGATCGGGTTGTAGCCCAGCAGTGACGCGAACAGCACCGACACCGGCGGCAGTCCGGCGACCTGGGCCGCCGCTGCCGGCGGCACGCCCTGGGCGACCAGTCCGGTGGCCATGGCGTGCGGCAGCGACGACGCCAGGCCGGCGATCATCAGGCTGAAGAACACGCCGATGGACAGCACGGTCGCCGAGTTCTGGAACGTGGTGGACATGCCGGCGCCGACACCGCGGCGGTGCGGCGGCAGGCTGTTCATGATCCCGGCCCGGTTCGGCGACGCGAACAGGCCCATGCCGATGCCGTTGACCAGCAGCGCGGCGGCCAGTTGCCAGTAGGCGAAGTTCACCGGAATGTCCAGCAGCCACACGAAACTGCCGGCCGCGATGACCATGCCGCCGGTGCCGAACAGGCGGGCGCCGAACCGGTCGGACAGCCAGCCGGACACCGGTCCGGCGACCAGGAAGCCGATGGTCAGCGGCAACATGTAGATGCCGGCCCACAGCGGGGTGGACTCGAAGCTGTAGCCGTGCTCGGGCAGCCAGATGCCCTGCAACCAGATGATGAGGATGAACATCAGGCCGCCACGGCCGAGGCTGGCCAGCAGGTTGGCCACGTTGCCCGCGGTGAACGCGCGGATGCGGAACAGCGCCAGCCGGAACATCGGTTCCGCGACCTTGGTCTCCACCACACAGAAGGCCACCAGCACGACGAGCCCGCCGATCAGGCTGCCGAGCACCATCGGGTTGGTCCAGCCCATGGTGTGGCCGTGGTAGGGCTGGATGCCGTAGGTGATGCCGACCAGGACCGCGATCAGGCCGACGGCGAAGGTGAGATTGCCCCACCAGTCCACCTTGGCCGGCTGGCGGACGCCGGTGTCGTGCAGCTTGAGATAGGCCCACGCGGTGCCGAACAGGCCGACCGGCACCGACACGAGGAACACGATGTGCCACTCGATCGGCGCGAGCAGGCCGCCGAGGATCAGGCCGAGGAACGAGCCGGCGATGCCGGCCACCTGGTTGAGGCCCAGCGCCAGGCCGCGCTGGTTGGCCGGGAAGGCGTCGGTCAGGATGGCGGCCGAGTTGGCCATCAGCAGCGCGCCGCCGACGCCCTGCAGCACGCGCATCACGATCAGCCACCACGCGCCCGCGGTGCCGTGCAGCCAGGTCACCGACAGCAGGATCGAGAACAGGGTGAACACGGCGAAGCCGAGGTTGTACATGCGCACCCGGCCGTACATGTCGCCCACTCGTCCGAAGCTCACCACGAGCACCGCCGTGACGAGCATGAAACCCATCAGGAGCCACAGGAGGT
>DATEPR010000030.1:0-2114 GCA_035273045.1 Pseudonocardiaceae bacterium
CGGGCACGGCGTTCGGCCCGGTGCTGCCCGCGCCGGCCGGCGCGGCGCCGCTGGACCGGGTGCTGGCGCTGCTGGGCAGGTCACCGGCCTGGCCGGAGTGATCGCACAGTGACGGAGCGGACGGGTGACGACGCCCACCCAGGGCGTCCGGTGACTCCGCGCGGTGGCTAGCATCGGGGCCGTCGGGATCGGAAATCACCAGGAAGGTCGTGGCACAGGTGCCCGTCAACGTCGCCGTCACCGGTGCGGCCGGTCAGATCGGCTACGCGCTGCTGTTCCGTATCGCGTCGGGCCAGATGCTCGGCCCGGACACCGAGGTCCGGCTGCGGCTGCTGGAGATCCCGCAGGCGGTCAAGGCCGCCGAGGGCACGGCGATGGAACTGGACGACTGCGCGTTCCCGCTGCTGCGCGGCACCGCCATCACCGACGACCCCAGGACGGCCTTCGACGGCGCCAACATCGTGCTGCTGGTCGGCGCCCGGCCGCGGACCAAGGGCATGGAGCGCGGTGACCTGCTGGAGGCCAACGGCGGCATCTTCAAGCCGCAGGGCCAGGCGATCAACGACGTGGCCGCGGACGACGTGCGGGTGCTGGTGGTCGGCAACCCGGCGAACACCAACGCGCTGATCGCCCACACCCACGCGCCGGACGTGCCGGCCGACCGGTTCACCGCGATGACCAGGCTGGACCACAACCGCGCCCTCGGCCAGCTGTCCGCCAAGCTCGGCGTCCCGGTCACCGAGATCAGGAAGCTGGCCATCTGGGGCAACCACTCCGCCACCCAGTACCCGGACATCTTCCACGCCGAGGTCAACGGCAAGAACGCGGTCGAGGCCGTGAGCGACGACACGTGGCTGCGCGAGACGTTCATCCCGACGGTGGCCAAGCGGGGCGCCGCGATCATCGAGGCGCGCGGCGCGTCGTCGGCGGCGTCGGCGGCGTCGGCGGCGATCGACCACGTGCACACCTGGGTGAACGGCACCGCCGACGGCGACTGGACGTCGATGGCGGTCGTGTCGGACGGCTCCTACGGCGTGCCGGAGGGCCTGATCTCGTCGTTCCCGGTGGTGGTCACGGGCGGCCGGCACGAGATCGTGCGGGGCCTGGAGATCGACGACTTCTCCCGGGAGCGGATCGACGCCTCGGTGCGCGAGCTGGTCGAGGAGCGGGACGCGGTCGCGGGGCTCGGCCTGATCTAGGTTCGTCCTACGCTTGTCGGGGGCCGGTCGCGCCGACCGGCCCCCGACTCGTGGGTAGGGGGTGGGCGATGCGACCTGGCATGGGGGCGGTCTGGTCACTGCGCCGGGACCGGTCGGTGCTCAAGGCCACGGTGCGCAAGGGCACCTGGCGACGGATGCTGCGGTTCGTCTGGCCGTACCGGATGATCCTGGCGGGCTTCCTCGCCGTCGTCGTGGTGGACGCCGTGATCAGCGTGCTGAACCCGCTGATCTACCGGGAAGTCATCAACGGCGGCATCCTGGGCCGGAACGCCCGCCTGGTGGTCGAGTTGGCGCTGCTGCTGGCCGGCCTGTCGGTGTTCGACGCCGGCCTGTCCGTCCTGATGCGGTGGATCTCGGCGAAGGTGGGCGAGAGCCTGATCTTCGACCTGCGCACCGGCGTGTTCGACCACATCCAGCGGATGCCGCTGGCGTTCTTCACCCGCACCCAGACGGGCGCGCTGATCAGCCGGCTGAACAACGACGTGCTGGGTGCCCAGCAGGCGTTCACCGACACGCTGTCGTCCGTGGTGTCCAACTTCATCACGCTGGTGCTGACGCTGGGCGCGATGCTGCTGCTGTCCTGGCAGATCACCCTGGTCGCGCTGGTCATCCTGCCGGTGTTCGTGATCCCGGCCCGCCGGATGGGCTCCCGGCTGGCCAAGATCACCCGGGAGTCGTACGACCTGGACGCCCAGATGAACACCACGATGAGCGAGCGGTTCAACGTGGCGGGCGCGCTACTGGTCAAGCTGTTCGGCCGGCCGGGCGACGAGGCCCGCGAGTTCGGCGAGCGGGCGGCCAGGGTGCGCGACATCGGCGTCACGCAGGCCCTGTACGCGCGGCTGTTCTTCACGGCGTTGCTGCTCACCGCGTCGCTGGCCACCGCGCTGGTCT
>DATEPR010000031.1:0-5029 GCA_035273045.1 Pseudonocardiaceae bacterium
CGCCGCCGGCACCGCGGCCGTGCGGTTCGTCGGGGCGCAGCCGCGAGTCAGGCGTCGATGACGGGGTGGTCCTTGCGTTCCAGTTGGCGCAGTGTCGTCCTGCGGTGGAACCAGTTCGGGTGTTCCGACTTGCGCGCCGGCCGGTCGTTGGCGATCAGCACGGCGATCCAGGGCAGCGGAATGGACACCACGATGCAGAGGACGGCGAGCCACCAGGTCTGGATGAACACCCCCGCCAGGATCAGGCACGGAATGCGCATCAACATCATGATGGTGTATCGGCGCTTGCGGAGGGCTTGCTGGTCGTCATGGGAAGGGGCCGCCTCGGTGATCAACACCGGGGTGCCGTCCTCGCGGTCCTTCACGACACCACCTCCGCTTTCATCGTCCCACCGTACTCAGCGGATTGACAGGATGTGGCCGGCCTAACCAACGGTGTCCGGATCGGCGACCGGTAGGTCACGCCACACCACCACGGCCCTGGCCGCGGCGGCCCGGATCTCACCGGCGTCCAGTTCGGTGTACGTCTCCGGGATGTCCTCCGCCGGCCAGTCCGCGACCAGCGTCAACCGGCCCTTGGGCGGCAGCGGCCACAGGTAGAAGTCCCAGTGCCGGTGGAACCGGCCGCCACCGCCGATGGTCGGGCGGAGCACCAGCCCGTCCGTGCCGCGCGCCGCCGACCGCCGGTCCGGCGAGAACTCGCCGATCGCGACCCGGCGCCGGTCGGCGTAGCGCACGCCGAACCGGAACGCCCAGTCGCCCTCCGGCCGGCCGTCCCGGCGCGGCCTGGCGAACCGCCTGGTCCGGCACAGCAGGCGCAGGTCCAGCGACACGCCGTCCGGCCAGCAGCGCAGCCCGACCAGCGCGATCCGGGCGTTGTCCGACCGGCCGAGCAGCCGGACGTAGGGCAGCACGGTAGGCAGCACCGAACCCTCCGGCGGGCCGAGACGGGCCGGGCGGACGGTCTGCAACTCGGGGGCGGCCGGGCGGTCGTCGGTCTCCAGCACCTCGTCGAAAAAGCCCATCGCGCCCTCCCGCGCCTACCCGATCGAGTGACAGCGTGGCACGCCCTGTGACGGCGGGCTCACCCGGTGGGCCGGACGGCCGTGCGACGATCACCGCCATGCGCGCGGTCGTCGCCCGGGTGACCGGGGCGAGTGTCACGGTCGACGGCGAGACCGTCGGCGCCATCACCGAGCCCGGCCTGCTCGTCCTGCTCGGCGTGCACGCCGACGACACGGCGGCGCACGCGGACACGATGGCGCGGAAGCTGCACGAGTTGCGCATCCTGCGCGACGAGCGGTCGGCCGCGACCACCGGTGCGCCGCTGCTGGTGGTGAGCCAGTTCACGTTGTACGGCGACACCAGGAAGGGCCGCCGTCCATCGTGGACCGCGGCGGCCCGGCCGGAGATCGCGGAACCGTTGGTGGACGCGGTGGTCGCGCGGTTGCGGGAGCGCGGCGCGACGGTCGAGACCGGCCGGTTCGGCGCGCCGATGGCGGTGGCGAGCGTGAACGACGGGCCGTTCACCGTGCTGGTGGAGGTCTAGTGCGGGTTTGCCGGGCGCTCGCTCCGGGTAATCAACCGGGCGGACTCGGCTACGGGCGCTCTCTCAGCGAAAGCTCAGGTTTGATCGAGCAACCGGTGTGACGGCCGTGACGTCATCACCTGTGAGGGCCGGGAACGAATTCGCCATCGTACTCGTTGCCCAGAGTGTCAGGCCGAACAGCGAAGCGTCCCGCGGGGGAACCGGCGGGTAGTGGAGCCACACGGCGCGCCGCGCACCGTCGCCCGGCGTGTGACGCGCCCGCACGCACCCGCGACAACAGGGGGAGGGAGCACAGTGACCGTCCCGCAGACCATCGAACGTGAAGCTCCGGAGCTAGTCGCCGCCGAGGCGGCGGACCTCGACGCGCAGGGCCCCGCGGCCGACCTGGTTCGTGTGTACCTCAATGGTATCGGAAAGACGGCTCTGCTGACCGCGGAACAGGAAGTCGAACTGGCGAAGCGCATCGAGGCCGGCGTGTTCGCGCAGCACATGATGGACACCGCCAAGAAGCTGCCGCCGAAGCGCCGCGAGGAACTGGCGGCGCTGGTGCGCGACGGCCACGTGGCGAAGAACCACCTGCTGGAGGCCAACCTCCGGCTGGTCGTGTCGCTGGCCAAGCGTTACACGGGCCGGGGGATGCCGCTGCTCGACCTGATCCAGGAGGGGAACCTGGGCCTGATCCGCGCGGTGGAGAAGTTCGACTACGCCAAGGGCTACAAGTTCTCCACGTACGCCACCTGGTGGATCCGGCAGGCCATCACCAGGGGGATGGCCGACCAGAGCCGCACCATCCGGCTGCCCGTCCACCTGGTGGAACAGGTGAACAAGCTGGCCAGGATCAAGCGCGACCTGCACCAGCAGCTGGGCCGCGAGGCCACCAACGAGGAACTGGGCAAGGAGGTCGGGCTGAGCCCGGAGAAGGTCGCCGACCTGCTCGACCACGCCCGCGACCCGGTGAGCCTGGACATGCCGGTCGGCAGCGACGAGGACGCCCCGCTGGGCGACTTCATCGAGGACGGCGAGGCGACGGACGCGGAGAGCGCCGTCATCTCCGGCCTGCTGCAGGACGACCTGCGCCGGGTGCTGGCCACGCTGGACGACCGGGAGCAGTCGGTGATCCGGCTGCGGTACGGCCTGGACGACGGCCAGCCCAGGACGCTGGACCAGATCGGCCGGCAGTTCGGCCTGTCCCGGGAGCGGGTCCGGCAGATCGAGCGCGAGGTCATGTCCAAGCTGCGCCAGGGCGACCGGGCCGAACGGCTGCGCGCCTACGCCAGCTGAACCCGACGAGCTGAACCGACAGGCAGGGCCGGTGCCTCCCGTGAGGGGCCGGCCCTGTCGCATGTCCGGGGTGATCCTCAACTCACCCGATTGCCCCGTTGACTTGTGATATCCCTCACGGAAAGCTGGAGAGACTGGTTGATTTCCCCAGACGACTTCGCGGGTCAGTGTCGACCGCGCGCAACGGAAGGTCGGGACGGCCGGGGGCCGGCCCGGCCTTCCGGTGTTCGCGTACCGGTAACGTCACCGACGTGACTCCCCTGTTCCAGCACACCGAGGTGCTGCCGCTCGGCCGGGACGACCACACCGAATACCGGTTGGTCACCACGGACGGCGTCGGCGTGCAGCAGACCGCCGGACGCGAGTTCCTCACCGTCGAGCCCGCCGCGCTGACCGGCCTGGCGCGGGAGGCCGTCCGCGACATCCAGCACCTGCTCCGCCCGTCGCACCTGGCCCAGCTGCGCGCCATCGTGGACGATCCGGAGGCCAGCGCGAACGACCGGTTCGTGGCGACCGACCTGCTGCGCAACGCGTGCGTGTCCGCCGGCGGGGTGCTGCCGATGTGCCAGGACACGGGCACGGCGATCGTGATCGGCAAGCGGACCGAGTCGGTGCTCACCGGCGGCGCCGACGAGGCCGCCCTGTCCCGGGGGATCTTCGAGGCGTACCAGCAGCTCAACCTGCGCTACTCGCAGATGGCCCCGCTGAGCTTCTGGGAGGAGCGCAACACCGGCACCAACCTGCCGGCCCAGATCGAGCTCTACCACTCCCCCGGCCTCGACCCGCACTACGAGTTCCTGTTCCTGGCCAAGGGCGGCGGCAGCGCCAACAAGACGTTCCTGTACCAGGAGACCAAGGCGTTGCTGAACCCGACGCGCCTGGCCCGGTTCCTGGACGAGAAGCTGCGCGGCCTGGGCACGTCCGCGTGTCCCCCGTACCACCTGGCGATCGTCGTGGGCGGCATGTCGGCCGAGTTCAACCTCAAGGTCGCCAAGCTCGCGTCGGCCCGCTACCTGGACACGCTGCCGGCCGAAGGTTCCCCGCTGGGCCACGCCATCCGGGACGTCGACCTGGAACAGCAGGTGCTGGAGATGACCCGACAGTTCGGCATCGGCGCCCAGTTCGGCGGCAAGTACTTCTGCCACGACGTGCGGGTGATCCGGCTGCCCAGGCACGGCGCGTCCTGCCCGGTCGGCATCGCGGTGTCCTGCTCGGCCGACCGGCAGGCGAAGGCGAAGATCACCCCGGAGGGCGTGTTCCTGGAGCAGTTGGAGCGGGACCCGGCCCGGTACCTGCCGGACGTGACCGACGACGTGCTCTCCGACGAGGTCGTCCAGGTCGACCTGAACCGGCCGATGACCCAGATCCGCGCCACCCTGGCCGCGCTGCCGGTGAAGACTCGGCTGTCGCTGACCGGGCCGCTGGTGGTGGCCAGGGACATCGCGCACGCCAGGATCGCCGAGCGGCTGGACGCGGGCGAGCCGATGCCGGACTACCTGCGCGACCACCCGGTCTACTACGCCGGCCCGGCCAAGACCCCGGACGGCTACGCGTCCGGCTCGTTCGGTCCGACGACGGCCGGCCGGATGGACTCCTACGTGGCGCGGTTCCAGGAGGCCGGCGGCTCACTGGTGATGCTGGCCAAGGGCAACCGGTCGCAGCAGGTCACCGACGCCTGCCGGGCCAACGGCGGTTTCTACCTCGGCTCCGTCGGCGGACCGGCGGCCCGCCTGGCCCAGGACTGCATCCGCAAGGTGGACGTCCTGGAGTACCCGGAGCTGGGCATGGAAGCGGTGTGGCGGATCGAGGTCGAGGACTTCCCGGCGTTCGTGGTGGTCGACGACAAGGGCAACGACTTCTTCGCCGGCACGTCCCAGCCCACGCTGCGGATCTCGTTCCACCGGTGACGGCCGTGGACTTCGTCCTGGTGCACGGCACCACCCAGTCGCCGTCCTGCTGGGACCGGGTGATCCACGGGTTGACCCGGCGCGGGCACCGGGCGATGGCCGTCGACCTGCCGGTGGACCAGCCCGACCTGCTGGTCGCCGACTACGCGCGGATCGCCGCCGGGCAGGTGGCCGGCGACGTGCGCGACCCGGTCGTGGTGGCGCATTCCGGCGCCGGGCTGATCGCGGCGGAGCTGGGCCGCCGGCTGGGTGCCGCGCACCTGGTGTGGCTGGCCGCGTTCGTGCCGGACTT
>DATEPR010000032.1:0-2592 GCA_035273045.1 Pseudonocardiaceae bacterium
CTCGACCAGCCCCGGGTCGAGCGCCTGTGGCTCGGGCATGCTCTCCGCCCACGGGTCCCGGTCGCCGAGCAGGCCGGGCGCGGTGTGGATGGTGAAGTCCTCGGGCGTCACGTCGTCCAACTGGTCCCAGGCGAGCGGGAAGGACACCGGCACGCCCGGCCGGATCCGCGGGCTGTACGCGGCCACCACGGTCGCCCCGCCGGCCCGGGTGGCGTCGAGGAACACCTTGCCGTGCCGGTCCTCGCGGATGAACGCGGTGGTCGCCAGCTGCGGGTCGAGCTTCTCGGCCCGGGCCGCGACGGCACGCTGGGCGGCCGCCACGTCCTCCGGCGCCGCGTCCGGGGTGAGCGGCACGAACACGTGCACGCCCTTGGAGCCGCTGGTCTTCACCGCGCCCGGCATCCCGGCGTCGGTGAGCACCTGCTGGACCAGCCGGGCGGCCGCGACGGCGAGCTGGAACCCGTCGCCCTCCGGCGGGTCCAGGTCCATGATCAGGTGGGTGGGGTGGTGCGAGCCGGCGAGCATCAGCGCCGGGTGGAACTCGACGGCCCGCTGGTTGCCGAACCAGAGCAGGGTGCGGCGGTCGTTGCCCAGGGCGTACGTCACCTCGCGGTGCGACGCGTCGGCCCAGATCTTCGTCCGTGGCACCCAGTCGGGGGTGTACTTGGGCAGGTTCTTCTGCATGAACTGGTCCTGCCCGCGCAGCACCCGGATCACCGAGAGCGGCCGGTCCCGCAGCACCGGCAGCAACCGGTCGGCCATCGCGTCCAGGTAGTCGATCAGGTCCCGCTTGGTGGCCCCGGCACCGGGAAAGAGCTCCTGGTCCAGGTTGGTCAGCGGGACGCCGTCGCGTTCATCGGCCATGCGCCCTATCGTGCCGTATCACTGCCGGATGTACTGGGCAGCCGTGGCGGCCAGAGCCCGCTGCAGCGCGGCGATGTCCTTCTCGACGGCGGTGTAGAAGGCGCTGAGCGCAGCGTTCAGCGCGTTCTGCCAGTCCTGTGAGCAGGCCGATCCGTGGGCGCAGGACGGGACCACGGTGTCCGACTTCCAGTCCTGCATGGCCGCCAGCTGGTACTCGGAGAAACCCTCGCCGGTCACGTCGGTACGCGCCGGCACGGAGCCCTTCCGCACGTTGAACTCCCGCTGCCCGTCCGCCGAGGCGACCGTTTTCAGCCAGCACCGGGTGCCGGCCGGGTTGCCGGCGCCGGTAGGGAGCACGAACGAGTCGGCGAGCCACTGGAAGACGCCGTCGGTGCCGGGGAACGTGAACGACTCGTACTCCTGGAAGTTGTTGGCCGCCATGTCGGCGGCCACCCAGTCGCCCATCACCTGGTAGCCGGCCCGCCCGTCGATCAGCAGCCGCTCCGCCTGCGGCCAGTCCAGCGAGTCGCGGTCGGCGTTGCTGTACGAGAGCAGCTTCGTGTAGTCGCCGAGGGCGGCCGTGACGGCTTTGCTCTGCCACTTGGTCGCGCCGGTGAACAGGCCGGCGAACCGCTTCGGGCCGAGTTCGCCGATGAGCACCGACTCCAGGACCATCAGCTGGGTCCAGTCGCGGCCGAGCGCCAGCGGGGACTCCACCCCGGCCTTGCGCAGTTTCGCCAGGTCCCGCAGGAAGGCGTCGAGGGTCTTCGGGGCCCGGGCGATGCCGGCCTCGGTGAGCACCCGGGTGTTGGCCCAGACCACGTTGGCGCGGTGGATGTTCGCCGGCACCGAGTAGAGCCTGCCGTCCACGGTGAGGTCGTCGATCAGCCCCTGCGGGAGGGCCTGGCGCAGTCCCCACGAGTCGTACTCGGCGGACAGGTCCTGGACCCGGCCGGCCGCGATGTAGTCGGCGAGTTCGGCGCCGGCGTGCACCTGGTACGTGTCCGGCGGGTCGTTCTGCTCGATCCGGGCGTTGAGGACCTGCTTGGCGTTGATCCCGGCGCCGCCGGCGACCGCCCCGTTCTCGAACTGCTGTCCGGGGCAGTCCGCGGTGAAGCGGCCGACCAGCGCGTCCAGTCCGGCCTTCTCGCCGCCCTCGGCCCACCAGGTGAAGACCTCCACCCGGCTGGAGTCGGGATTCTCGTCGGCGGAACCGCAGGCGGGCGTCGCCAGCAGCGCGGCGACGCTGACGACGGCCGCCAGGGCTCGTCGCGTGGAGAGCATGCCTACCCCATTCGTGTGGACAACCGGGGTTACCGTGCTACTCCACCCGCAAAGGTGTCAACTCGTGACCTATTACCGCGTCCTCACGCAGAGCGACCAAGATGATCTTGGTCACGCCTCGGCGGTCACCTCGTACACCTCGGTCGTGGGGTGACCTGCTCGATCATGGATCCGCATCACCGCTTCCTTGCTGGGCGCGGTGCTCAGACAGAAGACCTTTCCGGACTCCTGGTCCAACCACGCCCTCTCGAAATGCACGCCCTCCTCGCCCTCGATCTTCAGATCGGCCTCGTGCGCGGCGTCGAGCTGTTCCTGGGTGACCCCGAAGAACCCGTCGTGCACGTCCATGAACTTCGCCATCGAACCGTCTCCTTGCGACGCTGGTTGCCTACCGGCTCAGCATGGTCGGCGGTCCACCGTCGGACATCGGTCATAACACCTAAG
>DATEPR010000033.1:0-3763 GCA_035273045.1 Pseudonocardiaceae bacterium
CCACCGGAACCGCCGAACGGGTGAAAATCCTCCTGGACACCATCGTTCACGATCTCCAGGACGACGTCGCCGCCGTCCCGGGTCACCGAGATGGCGCAATGCTCTGCCTTGCTGTGCCGCAGGACGTTGGTCACGCCCTCGCGCAGCGCGGTGCCGATCACCGTGCGGACCGCCCCGGGTAACTGGCGTCGATCCAGGTGCACGTCGACGTCTACGTTGGACGATCGCAGCACGGACTCGGCCGACCGGCACTCCTGTTCGAGGGACAGTTCGCGGTACCCGCTGGCGACCGAGCGCACGTCGGCGAGCGCGCGCCGCGCGATGTCCACGACCTCGGACAGCTCGGCGACCGCACGGGTCTGGTTCGTCTGCGCGAGACGGTGCGCCAGCTCGCCCTTGAGCGTGATGGCCGACAGGCTCAGGCCGAGCAGGTCGTGCAGGTCCCTGGCGAACCGCAGCCGTTCCTCGCCGACCGCGCGCTGCGCCAGTTCGGTACGCGCCGTGTGCAGTTCGACCGCCAGGCCCGCCAACCGGGTCAGCAGATACACCTCGATGCCGTAGAGCCCGACACCGAGCGTGGTGTAGACAAGGTCGAGGGTGGAGGTGTCCAGCAGGCCCTGGATCCAGCCCATGCTGCCCATCACGATCGCGAACGCGGTCCAGGCCACCGCAGGCGACAACATCAGCAGGACGCTGCCCGCCAGGAAACCGGGCAGGCCCACCCATGCCTGGCCGAACCACAACAGCGGCGCGTACGCCAGTGCCGCCTGGGCGGCCAGCAGCACGTAGCCGGCGCGGGACCGGGGGTCCACGCCGGGTTTGCTGAAGTAGCCGAGCTGGATCGACAGCAGAGCGACCAGGCAGGCCACGGCGACCGCGTCGGCCGCGCCGCCGAGACGTTCCTCGGCGACGGTCATTAGATCGATCAAACCGTAGCCGCAAAAAACAACCGCGACGATGCCGCGCGCGACCTGCCAGGCGATCCGGGGTCGTCGGTCGGGCACGCCGGGATGACCACGCCAGAAGCGCGGTCCGCTCCAGTTCGAGGCCGACATGTGGCACCCCCGATCGGCCCAAGTCGAATGCGGCAACCCCTCGTCAATCGGCCTACCACGTAGGGAGGCGGCCCACACCCCTCGCGGGTCATCAACCCAGGACGAATTCGCCGACACCGACCTCCGCGGGCCAGTCCAGTCGCAGCACGCTGTCCACGTGGTCCGCCGGGTCGATCGCGGGCACCGACCAGGACAGTCCCATCGCGGTCGCCACCAGACACAACGTCTGCTGCAGCGCGCCCACGTGCGTCAACGCCAGTGAGTAGCCGATTCCGTTGTACATCCAAGAAGACCGGTGCACCCGGACGGTAATCGTTATCAGAACGGCGGACCGGAAGTCCGTTCGCGCCGCCACCCTCGCCTCGTCGAGCAACGCGTCGAGTTCCTGACCCGAATCGTTGACGAGCGAAAGTTCGTGCCGGCGCGGGTCGTAGTGGTAGGCCGCGCGCCGCAGTCCGGCACACTGGTTGGCGACGACGTACAACTCCAGTTCGTACAATCCGTGCACGCTCAGATAGGGACGGTCGGAGACTTCGTAGCGCACTCCCGTTCCGGTCGACACGGACGCGACGGCACGAATACGTGCGGCACGAAACAGCAGTTCGCCCACCTGCTCCGCGGTGATCTTGCCGGCCACCAGCGCCCGCACCGGTTTCGGCCGATCCATCACCGCGGTCAGCGGTGGGTCGTGCGACGCGACCCTGGCCTGCGTCGGCCGGTACAGCGCCAGCCTGCGCCCGTCCGGCGCCGGTCGCACCAGCGGCGGCGCCGGCAGCCTGCCCGCGTAGGGATAGACCGCGCCGGACTCGTCGGCCCGGCCCATCCGGCTGTGGCCGTGGAACATCAGGTCGTGGTGCGACCACAGCATGAGCGCCTCGTCGCTGTCCTCGGCGAAGAGTGCCTCGCCCGAGTCCGCGGCCCAGTCGCCCACCAGCACCATGCCCGTGGCCACCAGGTACGCGGCGACCGCGGCCACGTCGTCCGAGGGCGCGCCGACCAGTCCGGCGACGTGGTCGATGGAGCCGGCCGTGCCGAGGGACGCGACGACCTGCGCGGCGAACGGCCGGTGCAGCACGACGTGGTAGCGCGCCAGCGGCGACTCCAGCCGGGGCGTGCCCTCGTGGGTCCGCATCGCCGCGAACCGGGACAACCGCAGTGGCCGCCGCCGGTCGACCGCCCTGGCGTCGAACGACGCGTCACGGTGCACCGGCACGGCGGACAGCAGCGGTCCCTCCGCGTCCGGGCTGCCCAGCGAGTGGACCACGGACGCGCTGAGCACGCCGAGCACCCGCCGCAGCTCCGCCCAGAGCCCGGCCTCCTCGGCGGAACCCTCGGCGGCCACCACGTTCTCCAGATGCACCGGGCCGAAGCTCATGCGGCGCAACGACTCCCGCACCACCTCGGGTACGCCGTCGACGCGCGTCTCGCCCCAGCGGTCCACCACCACGATCTGGTCGGTGTCCGGTTCGGACTCGACCAGCACGTTCTCCCGCAGTGACCACAGCCGGACCCAGTCAGGCCGGCGATCGCCGGACGGAGTGGACACAGATGGGCTCCTTCGCTGTGCCTTACAGGAACATCGGCACCGGATTGAGATCCTCGTACCGGGTCGGCGCCGCCTGTCTGCCGATGCGCACCGGCACGTCGTAGAGCCGGCCGGGGCCCAGCCGGGCCCAGAAATGTCGCAGCCCCGGCACCACCACCTTCACCACCGGCAACCCGACGTCCGGCCTGGTCTGGTCGAGCACCAGCACCTCCATGCCCTGCGCCGCCAGCCGCCGCTCGACGGCGGTGATGTCCGCGGTGATGTCACGGCTCGGCGTGTATCCGTAGTCGGCGGGCGTCCTGGCCGGTACGTCCGGATCCGGCGCCAGGTACGGCTGGTTCGCGACCGTGGCGGTGCGCCACCAGTGCACCGCGTCGGTGTCCGTGCAGGCGTAGCGCCCGTTCGGCCCGGACTCCACGAGCGCGGGCATCAGCTGGTTCAGTTCGGTCAGCGCGCGCCGCAGCGCGATGCTCGGGTCCAGGTCGGCGCCGAAGCCGAACATGACGTCCTCCGTCGGCGCGCCGACCCGCCGGGTCACCGCGACCATCGCCGGCACGCCCAGGTCCGACGTCACGTCGAGCACCCAGACCTCCCGACCCAGCCCCGCGTACACGTCGCACAGCTGGGCGATCCAGGGATCGGCGAACGCGGCCAGGTCGACGCCCGGCACCCGGGAGCGGTTGTACCACCACAGGGCGACGGCGTCGCGCTCGACGAGTTCGAACAATCCTTGCAGAACAGCGTCTTCCAGGCTCGCGCCCGCCGCGTTGCCGTTGGAGTCCGCGTGCCACGCGCGTTCCCCCGGCCCGGCCGGCACGCCGTAGTACAGCAGCCCGGTGGGCAGCAGCCGGTGGGTCCGGTGGGTCAGCGACCACACCGGCGTCCAGCGGGTGACCGTGTCGCGGTCGAACGGTTCCGGCACGTACTGGAACGGCGAGTGCCTGCTGTTCCACTCGGTCCGGTCGGCGAACTGCCGCTCGTGGAACAATTGACAGTCGTTCGGGTGGACGGCGCGCTCGCCCAGCGAGCGCAGGCTGCCCACGGTGAACTCCTCGTCGCCGTGGAAATTTCCGGAGTGCCGCTCGACCGCCTCGCACAGTGCGCCGACTTCGGCCTGTGCCGCCGTGGTTCCCTTGCCGCCGTTCTCGATCCGCAGCGCCGA
>DATEPR010000034.1:0-2308 GCA_035273045.1 Pseudonocardiaceae bacterium
CCGACCGCGCCCGCGACGGACAGCATCTCACCGGCCCGCACGTAGAACTTGGCCTTGCCGGTCTCGTACGACCCGGCGACCATGCCCATGTTCTCCCGCATGCGTTCGAACGCGGCGAGTTCGGTCGCGACCCCGAACACGGCGAGGTTGCGGGCCGGGCCGGACTCGCGCGTCGGCGCGGCCAGCAGGCCGAGCCCACCGGCCGCCGTGGCACCGGAACCGACGAACACGAACGGCATCTCCCGGTATCCCTCGTGCCACGCGGGGACGGCCGTGTCGCTGATCAGCACCGCCGTGTACGCGGCGACCGCGGGGCCGAACAGCGCCGCTCCCGCGGTGGCCAGCGCGCCCAGCACGCGGGCCTTGCCCGTCCACGCGGCCGCCGCGGCGACACCGGCGGCGGGCACGTAGGCGCCCAGCAGCCACGATCCCACGTTCATCGGCGAGGTCACCTTGACCACCCGCAACATGTGCAGGAACCGCTCCGGCCGGCCGAGGTCGTGCACGAGCGCGACCAGGGACAGCGCACCCGCGCCGAACGCCCCGGTCTTGGCGGCCTTCGCCAGCCCGCCGCGTCCGGTCACGTCCGAACCGGCCGCCAGCACGGACGACAGCCCGGCCAACCCGCCGAGGAACAGGTAGCCGGGGATGTCCGGCGCCTCCCACACGGGCGCGTTGATCACCGGTTTGCCGTAGTACGAGGTGAACTCGGCCTCCGGCACCATCGGCCGCTCGCCGCGCCTGCGCCTGCGCCGGCCGCCCTTCGTTCCGGTGGTCGCCTCGCGGTCCGGTCGTGCTCCCCGCACGCCCTCCGTCGTCACCTCTGCCTCGCTCATCGCGACCACCCCACGAACGCCGCCACCACACCGGCCACCGCGACGGCCGCGGCCATGCCCGCGCGCCGCCACATGTCGGGCAGGTCCCGGGTGGTCACCACGGGATCCGGTGGCAGGCCGTAGACCTCCGGTTCGTCCAGCAGCAGGAAGAACGCGCCGTCGCCGCCGACACCGTCCTGCGGGTCCTCGCCGTAGAGTCGCGCATCCGGCACGCCGGCCTCGTGCAACTGGGCCAACCGTTGCGCGGCCCGCTCGCGCAGTTCGTCCAACGGTCCGAACTGGATGGAGTCGGTGGGACATGCCTTGGCACAGGCGGGTTCCTGGCCGACGCCGAGCCGGTCGTAGCACAGTGTGCACTTCCACGCCCTGCCGTCGTCCTTGCGCTGGTCGATGACGCCATAGGGGCAGGCGGGGACGCAGTAGCCGCAGCCGTTGCAGATGTCCTCCTGCACCACGACGGTGCCGAACTCGGTGCGGAACAACGAACCCGTCGGGCACACGTCCAGGCAGGCGGCATGCGTGCAGTGCTTGCACACGTCGGATGCCATCAACCAGCGGAACTCGTCCGGCGCGCCGCCCGGCGTGGTCGGCGTCATGCCGGCCTCGGCCGGTTGCGTGCCGGAGCCGTTCTCGGCCAGCGCGAGCACGTCGACGTCGTCGTGCCGCAGGCCGGAATCCTGCGCCGCCAACGGTTTGCGCTGTTCGATGAACGCCACGTGCCGCCAGGTGTCCGCGCCCAGCCCGACCGTGTTGTCGTAGGACATGCCGGTCAGGTTCAGCCCGTCCTCGGGGATGGCGTTCCACTCCTTGCACGCCACCTCGCACGCCTTGCAGCCGATGCAGACCGACGTGTCGGTGAAGAAGCCCATCCTCGGCGGGTGGTCGCGGTAGCCACTGATCGTCGCCGGATCCACCTCACCGGCGAGTTTGTCCCGCAGCTCCGTCATGTCACACCTCCGTGCCGGTCTGCTCGGTGATGCCGGCCCGCCGCTGGTAGTCGCGCACCAGGTCCACCCGAGCCGGTCCGGTCGGCCTGCGGCCCGGCCGGATGTCACAGGCCAGTGCCTTGACCTCCTGGATGTGCGAGTTGGGGTCCAGGCTCACCGACGTCAACTCGTTCGCGGCGTCCCCGGTAGTCAGGCCGTTGGGCCCCCAGTGGTACGGCAGGCCGACCTGGTGCAGGCGCCTGCCCTGCACGGTGATCGGGGTCAGCCGCTCGGTCACCAGCACCCGTGCCTCGATCACGTTGCGCGGCGTGACGATCGTCGCCCAGCCCAGGTGCTCCAGCCCGCGCTCGGCGGCCAGTTCCGGCGACACCTCGCAGAAGAACTCCGGTTGCAGCTCCGACAGGTAGGGCAGCCACCGGCTCATCCCGCCCGCCGTGTGGTGCTCGGTGAGCCGGAACGTCGTCAGCACGTACGGGAAGCGACGGTCGCGCGCGGCGGCGTGGTACGGGTTGTCGCGCCGCCGCC
>DATEPR010000035.1:0-3661 GCA_035273045.1 Pseudonocardiaceae bacterium
TGCTGTGGGCGGCCACCCAGCTCGAACCCACCCGGCAGCTGCTGGAGCGGGCCGGCGCCGACCCGGCGAAACTGGCCACCGAACTGGAGGCGGCGCTGCCCGGCGGTGGACCGCGGCAGGCGGAGACTCCCGCGCTCGCCCCGATGGCGAAGCGGGCGATGCTGGACGCGCACCAGATCTCCCGCGCGCTCGGCTCGACCTACATCGGCCCGGAGCACCTGCTGCTGGCGCTGGCCGCCAACCCGGACAGCGAGGCCGGGCGCATCCTCGGCCGGCTGCACCTCGGTCCGGACGAGTTGCGCGCCGCGGCCGCCGGTGCGTCCCGGTCGCCCGGCCAGCCGACCCAGGCGGCCACGCCGACGGTGGACGAGTTCGGCCGGGACCTCACCGCGTCGGCCCGTGAGGGCCGGCTGGATCCGGTGGTCGGCAGGGACGACGAGATCGAGCAGACCGTCGAGGTGCTGTCCCGGCGCACCAAGAACAACCCGGTGCTGATCGGCGAGGCCGGGGTGGGCAAGACCGCGATCGTGGAGGGCATCGCCCAGCGCATCGTGGACGGTGACGTGCCGGACACGCTCGCCGACCGGCGGCTGGTGCAGCTCGACCTGACCGGCATGGTGGCCGGCACCCGGTACCGGGGCGACTTCGAGGAGCGGATGAAGAAGGTGATCGACGAGATCCGCGAGCACGCGGACCGGTTGATCGTCTTCATCGACGAGCTGCACACCGTGGTCGGCGCCGGCGCGGCCGAAGGCGCGATGGGCGCGGGCAACATCCTCAAACCGCCGCTGGCGCGCGGCGAGTTGCACGTGATCGGCGCCACCACGCTGGGCGAGTACCGCAAGGACATCGAGCAGGACCCGGCGCTGGCCAGGCGGTTCCAGCCGATCCTGGTGCCCGAGCCGAGCGTGGACGACACCATCGTGATCCTGCGCGGGCTGCGCGACCGGTACGAGGCGCACCACCAGGTGCGGTTCACCGACGAGGCGCTGGTCGCGGCGGCCGAGCTGTCCGACCGGTACCTCACCGACCGCTACCTGCCGGACAAGGCGATCGACCTGATCGACCAGGCCGGGGCGCGGGTGCGGTTGCGGTCCCGGCGGCCCAGCGGCGACCTGCGTGAGCTGGACCGGCAACTGGAGGAGCGCCAGCGGGAGAAGGACCAGGCGGTGGCCGACGAGCGGTTCGAACGCGCGTCCGAGCTGCGGGACGAGATCACCGCGCTGCGTGACCGGATCGACCGGATCCGCGACGACAGCCAGCGCTCCAGTGCGGTGCTTGAGGTGACCGAGCAGGACATCGCGGACGTGGTGTCCCGGTCCACCGGCATCCCGGCCAGCCAGCTCACCATGGAGGAGAAGGAACGGCTGCTGAACCTGGAACAGCGGCTGCACGAACGGGTCATCGGCCAGGACGACGCGGTGCGCGTGGTCGCCGAGGCGGTCCGGCGGTCCCGGTCCGGCCTGGGCGATCCGGACCGGCCGGTGGGCAGTTTCCTGTTCCTGGGGCCGACCGGGGTCGGCAAGACCGAACTGGCGCGGGCGCTCGCCGACGCGCTGTTCGGTGACGAGGGCCGGATGGTCCGCCTGGACATGAGCGAGTTCGGCGAACGGCACACGGTGAGCCGGCTGGTCGGGGCGCCACCCGGCTACGTCGGCTACGAGGAGGCCGGCCAGCTCACCGAGGCGGTGCGTCGCCGCCCGTACTCCGTGGTGCTGCTGGACGAGATCGAGAAGGCCCATCCGGACGTCTTCAACATCCTGTTGCAGGTGCTCGACGACGGCCGGCTGACCGACGGCCAGGGCCGCACCGTGGACTTCCGCAACACCCTGGTGATCATGACCAGCAACCTCGGCTCCGAACTGATCACCGGCGCCGACGGCGACTTCGGCTTCGGCTCCGCGGACGGCGAACGCCGGGAGAGTGCGCTGCGCGACCGGCTGATGCGGCGGCTGCGGGAGTCGTTCCGCCCGGAGTTCCTCAACCGCATCGACGAGATCATCGTCTTCCGCCGGCTCGCCGAGGACCAGCTCCACCAGGTGGCCGACCTGCTGCTGCGGGAGACCAGCCGCCGGCTGCTGCACGCCCAGCGCATCACCGTGGACTTCACCCCGGCGGCGGTGGACTGGATCGCCCGGCGCGGCTACCAGCCGGAGTTCGGCGCCCGGCCGATGCGCCGGACCATCCAGCGCGAGGTGGACAACCGGCTGTCGACACTGCTGCTCAACGGTGACGTGCGGCCCGGCGAGCACGTGGCGGTGGACACCCGGGACGACGAACTGGTGATGAGCTCCGGATAGGAGGACGCGATGGCCAGGCCGGTGTGGAACGGCGCGCTCAGTCTCGGACTGGTGACCGTGCCCGTGGCGCTGTACTCGGCGACCCGCGCCCACTCGGTGCCGTTCCGGCAGATCGAGCGGGGCACGGCGGACCGGATCCGGCTGCAACGGGTGAACGAACGCACCGGTGCGGAAGTCGACTACGCGGACGTGGCGAAGGGCTACGAGACCAAGGGCGACGAGATCGTCGAGGTGGAACCGGAGGAGCTGGCCGAGATCGCACCGGGCCGCTCGCGCAGCCTGGAGATCGAACGGTTCGTCGACCTGGCCGACATCGACCCGATCCACTACGACAAGACGTACTGGGTGGCGCCGAAGAATCCGGACTACGCGCACTCGTACCACCTGCTGCGGGCCGCGATGGACGATGCCGGCATGGCCGGGATCGCGATGCTGGTGATGCGTGGCCGCCAGCACCTCACCGCAGTGCGGCCCGGGGACGGTGTCCTGGTGCTGCACACCATGCGGTTCGCCGACGAGATCCGGGACTGGCGCGCGGAGCTGCCGGACTTCCCGAAGGCCGGCAAGCCCAAGGCCAAGGAACTGGACATGGCCGTCCAACTGGTCCGGGCGATGAGCGGGCCGTGGGTGCCACGGTCCTATGAGGACACCTATCAGAAGCAGGTCCGGGAGCTGGTGAAGGCCAAGGAGTCCGGCCGGAAACCGAAGGCGGCGGCCGGACCGGCCGAACCGACGAACGTGGTCGACCTGACCGAGGCGCTGCGGCGCAGCATGGAGCAGGCCGGCAGCCGCAAACGCGCGCCGAAACAGGCCGACCCCGCGTCACTGTCCAAGGCGGAACTGGACGCACTGGCCCGCGAGCTGGACATCAGGGGCAGGTCGGGCATGAGCAAGGCCGAACTGGCCAAGGCCGTGGCCGACCGCCGGCGGAAACGGGCCTCGTAAGGAAGGAGCGAACAGATGACGACGACCGCACGGGACATCATGACCACCGACGTCGTCCGCGTCCGGGGCAGCGAGACCGTCCTGGACGCCAGCAGGCGGATGGCCGAACAGTCCGTGGGCGCGCTGCCGGTGTGTGGTGAGGACGGCCGGCTGGTCGGCATGATCACCGACCGGGACGTCGTGGTGAAGGTGCTCGCGGAGGGCAAGGACCCGCGGGCCGTGCACGCCGGTGAACTCGTACAGGGTGAGGCGGTCACGGTCGGCGCGGACGACACCGCGGACGAGATCCTGCGCACGATGGGTGCCCACCAGGTCAGGAGGGTGCCGGTCATCGACAAGCACGAACTGGTGGGCATCGTCGCGCAGGCGGACGTGGCCCGGTCGCTGGACAATCCGTCGGTCGGCGACCTGTTGAC
>DATEPR010000036.1:0-5075 GCA_035273045.1 Pseudonocardiaceae bacterium
AGCGGCGGCGCAGCAGGAACGCGGCCAGCGCGACCACGACGGCCAGCACCAGCGCCACGACCAGCACGACGGACACCGACCAGCGCACCCCGGCCTTCTGCGCGACGACCGCGGTGGCACCGACGATCGCCACGGACACCACGGGGGCCAGCGCCCACGCCGCGACGCTGCGCAGCCCGTAACCGTAGGTGACGAGCAGGCCGGGCACGAACAGCCACGCAGCGGCCAGCAGTGCGACCGGGACCGAGTCGAGCCAACTCATCGGGACTCACAGATACTCATCAGCGCGTCCCACAGCGGGTCGCACACCGGTGGTCGCCGATCCGGCCGGCCGGGCCCAGCAGGGCGCTCGCGCCGACGGTGGCAGCGGGCTGAGTCTAGTACCGGCCCGGTTGGCCGGCCGTTGGGCTCAGCCTGGTTGGGGCTCGGCCTCGTTCTCCGGCTCGGTTTGCGGCTCCGGTTCCGGCGGCGACGGCAGGTCACGCACCGAGCGCACCGGCGAGAGCAGCAGGAACAGGCCGGACAGCGGCACCAGCGCCGTCATCACCCACATGCCGCCGCGCGGCCCCAGCGCGTCGGCCAGCGCACCGCCCACCAGGGCGCCGATCGGGATGGCGCCGTAACCGAGGAACGAACTGCACGCGATGAGCCGGCCGAGCAGGCGCTGCGGCACGTAGTTCTGCGCGAAGGTGGCGACCACGACGTTGGAACCGGCGACGCCCATCGCCGCGCCGAAGCCGCCGGCGACGAACAGCACCACACCCGCACCACCGCCACCGGTCCACCCACGCGCCCACCGGCAGCCCGATCAGCAGCCACGCCACCCAGGCGGCGGCCGACAGCAGGCCGACCTGGAACGCCGTGGCGTTCAGCGTGGACACGGCCACCAGCGGCAGCGCGATCTCGGTGACGGAGTCGCCGAGCTTGCCGATCGTCGCGCCGGTCCAGAACAGCCGGAAGTCCCGGTGGCGCCGCAGCAGTCCCCCCGGCCGTGCCACCTCATCGTCGGCCATGCCAAGGACGGTAGCGGTGCAGCGGCGAACGGTGGCCGTGTTCGGCTGAACAACGGCCACCGTTCGGTCGACATATCCGTTACTGGGTGCGGAAACTCGCCGACTCGTCGAGCAACATGCTGTGCAGCGTGACGGTGTGCTGGCCCGGCGCCAGCGACAGGGCGGCCGGGTCGATCTGGGACGTCACGTCACCGAGGTTGTTGGCGGTGAACGTCGCGACCTGCTTGCCGTCGATGGCGAACTGGACCGGGTGCTGCGGGATGAACCCGCTGCCCAGCAGGTAGGTGTTGCCACCCGCGGGCACGTTGTCGCTGGTCAGCGTGGCGTGCTGGAGTCTGGCCAGGGCCGCCGCCGCCTGCCGCCGCATGGTGTCGTCGCCTTGCTGGTGGCGGACCGCCGTGACCAGTGCCGGCACGAACGTGCTGGCGTCCAGCGTGCCCCAGCCGCTGGCCACGTCGAAGCCGTTGGTCGCGGTGAAACCGGGCACGGTGGTGGTGGAGTTGTTGCCGGACACGACGTCCTCGATGCCGGCCCGCGCGCCGCGCGGACCGAGATCGGAGTACAGCACGTCGTTGATCGGACCGACGCTGCCGCCGTTGAGCTGCGCGGCCAGCGCGAGGATGCCGGCGAACTCGGGCGCGGACTCGGACGTGCCGTGCTGCGAGTCCATGGTGATGTCCGGGACCGAGCGCATGTCGCCGCCGGTGACGTGCTTGACCCCGTTCTGGTAGTCCGGCCGCGGGTACACCGAGGAGAGGCCGGCGCCCTCGGAGAAGATGCCCGCGTGCCACAGCGGGTCGGGGCCCAGCTTCGAGCCGTCGGTCATGCTCACGTTGGGCACGCTGCCGCCCATCGCGACCACCCACGGCGAGTCGTCCCACGCCGCCGTGTCCGGCGTCGTCGTGACGGTGCCGCACTGGGCGTTGGCCACGGCCAGGTTCTGCACCACGCCGCAGTCACCGGTGGCCACGATCACCGGCACGCCGTTGGCGGCCGCGGTCAGCGGGCCGGGGTCCTGGGAGTGGATCTGCGCCAGGTTGGAGTACGTGGCCTCACCGGTGCCGTCGCTGATCGACATGGCGTCGGCGAGGTGGTTCTCGCTGATGAACTCCACGGCGTGCATCAGTTCCGGCATGGCGACCTGGAACGGCGTGTCGTCGGTGATCTCGCTGTCCGCCGGCGACGCCGAGATGAGGATCTTGGCGTAGGGCGCGATCAGGTGGGCCGCCTCGACGTCCAGCCGCAGCTCGCCCATCCAGGCGTCACAGGAGCCGTAGCTCTGCAGCGCGACCATGCCCGCCGGGCACTGCGCGGGCAGCGGGCCGGACGGGAAGATCGTCTGGATTTCCGGGTCGGGCAGGCCGAACCGGGAGTCGAAGTTGTGGATCACGGTGTCGATGTTCGGGTCGTCCCAGCCCTCGATCAGGCCGATCGTGGTGCCTGACCCGTCGATGCCGTTCAACCACAGGTCGCCGAGGTTGTAGTCGAACACGTCCTGCGGGCCGGGCGTCTGCCTGGCGAACCGCGGATAGTTGTCCTTCATCGTCTGCAGGACGGCCTTGAGCGTGGCGATGTGCTGCGGGTTCGGCTGCATGGCCAGGGCGTGGGCGGTGTCGGTGGCGGCCGGACCCGGAGCCGCCGCCGAGGGTAACGCGAGCGCTGCCACCGCCAACGGGACGATGGCCAGGATCAATGGCTTCCTCATGATCGAACGATCACCACTTTCGTGGCCTGGACACCGAGCCCCCTATGGTCGGCGCACCGGTCGGATTGTGCGCACACCGTGAGTCCAGGGTCCATACCACAAAACGAAGTGGATACGTTCGTCGCGAGCCGACAGGGCGACGACGACGCGCCGGGTTCGGTCAGTCGGCCGACGTCAGGTCCAGGAAGTCGCTCACGCCGATGGCCCCGAGCACCGGCTTGGCCACCGCCGGCATCCCGGTGCGCTCCGGGTCGTGCCGGATGACCGGGTCGGTCAGGTGCAGCACCCTGCCTCGGACGACGGCGTCGCAGCCGCCCGCGGCGATGACGTTGCGCACCCAGTCCGACTCGGGGCCGTACGTCAGCGCGATCCGGTAGCCGTCCTTGGTGCGGAGCATGTTGACCGGTGTCCGGTACGTCTTGCCGGACTTCCGGCCCGTGTGCACGATCATGGCGAAGCCGGGCAGGCGCGGCGCGACGATGCCGAGTACCCGGTTGGTGACCCGGCGATTGAACCTCGCCAGTCCTCGTGGTGCGACCATGCGGCAATTCTACACCCGTTGAATTGGTGGTGACGAACCGCCGGGAACCGGTTCGCTACACTGGCCGTGGACCTCGCGCGGCGTTCATCCTGTGAACCTCCCCAGGGCCGGAAGGCAGCAAGGATAAGCGGGCTCTGGCGGGTGCGCGGGGTCCCCTTTTTGTGTCCGCACCCGGCGGCGACCTTTTCGGTCGTAGGGGATCTCATCGTCCGGGGTCGCGAGGCCGACCGGGCGCTCCGCGGTGGCGCTCGCCGCGTGCGGCGTGGCGCGGTGACGGCCGACCGGTAGTCTCGCCGCGTGGCGCTCGCTCTCTACCGCAAGTACCGTCCGGCGACCTTCGCCGAGGTGGTCGGCCAGGAGCACGTCACCGAGCCGCTGTGCACGGCCCTGGCCGCCCAGCGGATCAACCACGCGTACCTGTTCTCCGGCCCCCGTGGGTGCGGCAAGACGTCCAGCGCGCGCATCCTGGCCCGGTCGCTGAACTGCGTCGAAGGCCCGACGCCGACCCCCTGCGGGGTCTGCAACTCGTGTGTCGCGCTCGCGCCGGAGGGACCGGGCAGCGTGGACGTGGTCGAGCTCGACGCGGCCAGCCACGGTGGCGTGGACGACGCGCGGGAGCTGCGGGACAAGGCGTTCTACGCGCCCGCCGAGTCGCGCTACCGCGTGTTCATCATCGACGAGGCCCACATGGTCACCACGCAGGGCTTCAACGCCCTGCTCAAGATCGTCGAGGAGCCACCGGACCACCTGGTCTTCGTGTTCGCCACGACCGAACCGGACAAGGTGCTGCCGACCATCCGATCGCGCACCCACCACTACCCGTTCCGGCTGATCCCGCCGGGCGCGATGCGCGCGCTGCTGGAGCGCAACTGCGCCGACGAGGGCGTGCACGTCGAGCCGGCCGTGTTCCCGCTGGTGATCCGGGCCGGCGGCGGCTCGGCGAGGGACACCCAGTCGGTGCTCGACCAGTTGCTGGCCGGTGCCGGATCGGACGGCGTCACCTACGAGCGCGCGGTCGCGCTGCTCGGCGTGACCGACGTCGGCCTGATCGACGACATCGTGGACGGCCTGGCCGCCGGTGACGGCCCCGCCGTGTTCGGCACGGTGGACCGCCTGGTCGAGGCGGGCCACGACCCGCGCCGGTTCACCACCGACCTGCTGGAGCGGCTGCGCGACCTGGTGCTGCTCAAGGCGGTGCCGGACGCGGCGGAGAAGGGCCTCGTGTCCCCGCCGGGCGACGAACTGGACCGGATGAAGGCCCAGGCCGACAAGCTCGGCCCGGCCACGCTGACCCGGTACGCCGAGATCCTGCACGCCGGCCTGATCGAGATGCGCGGCGCGACCGCGCCCCGGCTGCTGGTGGAACTGTTGTGCGCCAGGATGTTGCTGCCCGCCGCGGCGGCCACGGACGGAGCGGTGCTGCAACGCCTTGAGGGCCTGGAACGGCGGATGACGCTGGCCCCGGCCGACGCGCCCGCACCGGCACCGGCCGAGGAGCCGGCGCGTCCGGCCTACCAGCGGCCGAGCGCCCAGCGCCCGGAAACCCCGCCGCCGGCCGAGGAGCCGGCGCCCGAACCGGAACCGGCGCCCGCCGCCGCTCCGTCTACTATGGACAGTACAGCGATCCGGCAGATCTGGCCGGAGCTGCTGCGCAACGTCGGCGAGCGCAACAAACCGGCCTACGCGCTGTTGCAGAACGCGACCGTGAGGACGGTGGAGGGCAACACCCTCGTGCTGGCCATGCCGACCGCCGGCCTGGCCAGGCAGCTCAGCCAGGAGTCCCGGGCCGAGGTCATCAAGGCGGCACTGCGCGACC
>DATEPR010000037.1:0-10234 GCA_035273045.1 Pseudonocardiaceae bacterium
CGCGCCGCCGGCACCACCGAGAGCAGGCCGTCCCCGGACGGCCACGCGACGGCCAACTCGGTCAGCCGGGCCAGCGCCGCGTCGGCTCGCTCGGCCGGCACGTCCACGCCGAGCAGCTCCCGCACGTCGGCGGCCGGCACCGGGTGGGTGTCCGCGCCGGCCACCACGAGCGTCTCCAGGACTGCGATGGTGAAGGCGTCCAGGTCCTCCGCGGCCCGCGCCACCGACGCCCGGGTCGCGGCCCTGGTGGCCAGCACGGAGGTGTCCGCAGGTGGCGGTGTGGCCAGGTCCGGGCGGGCACGCAGCAACGCGGACAGGGTCTCGTCGTCCCGTCCGCGCAGCCAGTCGGCCAGTGAGGTACCCGGCATCGTGTGGACCACGGTATACGCCAGGTTGCGGGGATCACGCGGGCGTGTCAGCCCATGCGGCACACTGTTAGCTGTGCGGGACGTTCCGCCCGCGACCAGGAGTTGAGGAGGAGCCGTGGCCAAGGGCGGCGCGAAGTCGGACAAGATCGACCCGGAGTGGCCGGGGGACACCTACGAGCGCGGGCACGCCGTCGGCGAATTCACCGCCGACCGGCAGGGCTCGCTCTCCCCGTTCGGTGACGAATTGTTCCCACTGCC
The DNA here is from genome assembly GCA_035273045.1 of Pseudonocardiaceae bacterium. Lineage (GTDB taxonomy): Bacteria > Actinomycetota > Actinomycetes > Mycobacteriales > Pseudonocardiaceae > DATEPR01. The sequence continues at coordinate 627 of DATEPR010000037.1, forward strand.
CCAAGACAAGGTGCCGTACACCCACCCGGAAACCGTCATCAATCGTTGATGCTCACGGTTTGTCAACCGAATTGAAGACGTTGGAGGCGGCGCCATGCCCGTTCCTGGCCCTGGATACTCGATCACGATCCGGGTCGAGGCACCCCCGTCGGCGAGCGCCGCTGGTGACCTGACGTCCGCGATCGGCCGTGTCGGCGGTGTGATCACCGCGTTCGACGTCGTCGACTCGCACGGCGACCGGATCGTCGTCGACATCACGTGCAACGCGACGTCGGCCGGGCACGCCAAGGACATCGAGGAGGCGCTGACCGCGCTGCCCGGCGTCGAGGTGCGCAAGGTCTCGGACCGGACGTTCCTGATCCACCTGGGCGGCAAGGTCGAGGTCACGCCGAAGGTGCAGCTGCGCAACCGCGACGACCTGTCCCGCGCCTACACGCCCGGCGTGGCCAGGGTCTGCCAGGCGATCGCGGCCAACCCGGACGACGCGCGCCGCCTCACCATCAAGCGCAACACCATCGCCGTGGTCACCGACGGTTCGGCGGTGCTCGGCCTGGGCAACATCGGCCCGGCCGCCGCGTTGCCGGTGATGGAGGGGAAAGCCGCGCTGTTCAAACGCTTCGGCGAGGTGAACGCCTGGCCGGTGTGCCTGGACACACAGGACACCGAGGAGATCATCCGCACCGTCGAACTCATCGCGCCGGTCTACGCGGGCATCAACCTGGAGGACATCGCGGCGCCGCGGTGCTTCGAGATCGAGGCGCGGCTGCGGGAGAAGCTGGACATCCCGGTGTTCCACGACGACCAGCACGGCACCGCGATCGTGGTCGTCGGGGCGCTGCGCAACGCGCTTCGGGTGGTGGACAAGGACATCCGCGACTGCCGGATCGTGGTGTGCGGGGCGGGCGCCGCCGGTTCGGCGATCATCCGCCTGCTGCTGCACTCGTCCCCGGCCGACGTGCTCGCCGTGGACATCAACGGCATCGTGCACCCGGACCGGGCCGGCCTGGACGACAACCTGACCTGGCTGGCCGACCACACCAATCTCGAACGCCGGTCCGGCGGCCTCGCCGACGCGCTGTCCGGCGCCGACGTGTTCATCGGCGTGTCCGCGCCGAACCTGTTCGGCGGCGACGAGGTCGCCTCGATGAACAAGAACGCCGTGGTGTTCGCGCTGGCCAATCCGGACCCGGAGGTCGACCCGCTGGAGGCGCAGAGGCACGCCGCCGTCGTGGCGACCGGGCGCAGCGACTACCCGAACCAGATCAACAACGTGCTGGCGTTCCCCGGCGTGTTCCGCGGCCTGCTGGACGCGCAGGCGCACGCCATCACCGACGCGATGCTGCTGGCCGCGGCCGACGCCATCGCCGACGTGGTCACGCCGGACCAGTTGAACGCCTCGTTCATCGTGCCCAGCGTGTTCGACTCCGCGGTGGCCCCCGCGGTCGCCGACGCGGTCCGGCGGGCGGCCATCGCCGTACCATCGGTACGTGACTGACCTGACCCATCTGGACGCCTCGGGCGCGGCGCGGATGGTCGACGTGTCCGCCAAGGAGGCCACCGCGCGCACCGCGGTCGCCACCGGCGTGGTGCGGACCACCGCCGAGGTGATCGGCCTGCTGCGCGCCGACGGCCTGCCCAAGGGTGACGCGCTGGCCACGGCCCGGATCGCCGGCATCATGGCGGCCAAGCGCACCCCGGACCTCGTCCCGCTGTGCCATCCGATCGCGCTGACCGGGGTGACCGTGGACCTGGCGACCGGCGCCGCCGAGGTACGGATCACCGCGACCGTGCGCACCACGGACCGGACCGGCGTGGAGATGGAGGCGCTGACCGCCGTCGCCGGAGCCGGGCTGGCACTGCACGACATGATCAAGGCAGTCGACCCGGCCGCCGTGCTGGACGCGGTGCGGGTGGAACGCAAGGAAGGCGGCAAGACGGGCCGCTGGACGCGACCGGAGGACCGATGAACCGCACGGCGCGCGTGATCGCGGCGTCCAACAGGGCGGCCGCGGGCGTGTACGAGGACACGACCGGGCCGGTGATCGTGGCCTGGCTACGCGAACACGGCTACCAGGTGCCGGAACCGGTCGTGGTGCCGGATGGCGACCCGGTCGCCACGGCGCTGGCCGACGCCGTCACCGCCGGTGTGGACGTTGTGGTGACCACCGGCGGCACCGGGATCAGCCCGACCGACCGCACGCCGGAGGCGACCAGGTCGGTGCTGGACTACGAGGTGCCTGGCGTGGCCGACGCGATCCGCGCCGCCGGCCTGCCGAAGGTGCCCACGGCCGTGCTGTCCCGGGGTGTCGCCGGGGTGGCCGGGCGGACGTTCGTGGTGAACCTGCCCGGCTCGTCCGGTGGCGTCAAGGACGGCCTCGCCGTGCTGGCCGGCCTGCTGGACCACGCCGTGGACCAGTTGGCCGGCGGTGACCACGTCCGCCAGCCGGCGCACGAGCACCACCGCGACCCGACCGCCGCGGCCGCCGTGTTGCGCGCCGACGTCACCGACACGCCGCTGTCGGTGGACGAGCACGCCGCCCTGGTGGCGGACGCCGCGTCGGGTGCCGTCGTCACGTTCGCCGGCGTGGTGCGCGACCACGACCACGGCCGGGGCGTGCGGGACCTGGAGTACGTCGGCCATCCCACCGCCAAGGACGTCGTGACGGAGGTGGCCGGCGAGCTCGCGGCCCGGCACGCACCGGCCGGGGTGCGGGCGATCGCGGTGAGCCACCGCGTCGGCCAGCTCGCGGTCGGGGATGTCGCGCTGGCCGTCGCCGTGTCGGCAGAGCACCGGAAGGAAGCCTTCGTGGCGTGTGCCGACCTGGTGGACGAGGTGAAGCGGCGGCTTCCGGTGTGGAAGCGCCAGACCTTCACCGACGGTACGGAGGAGTGGGTCAACTGCCCATGACGGGCGCCGTGCGGCCCCGCCGGGGGAGGGGCCGCACGGCCGGTGTCACTTCGTGACGAGCTTCTGCCCGGGGAAGATCAGGTCCGGGTCGGGGACGAAGCTCTTGTTCTTCTCCCACAACGCATGCCAGCCGCCGGCGACGCCGTTCTGCTTGGCGATCTTGGACAACGTGTCGCCGGAAGCCACGGTGTAGTCACCGTTCGGGTTACTCCGCGGCGTGCCGTGGTGCACAGTGGACACAACCTGGCGGGACTCACTGGAGGCCGCGCTGCTGTGGTGGTGGTGCCGCGTGCTGTGCGTCGTGCTGTGGGACGTGTGGTGCCCGCTCGTGTGCGACGACGAGTAGCTGGCGCCGGAACCCGCGTACTTGCCGCAGACCGGCCACGCGCCGATGCCCTGGCCCTGCAGGACGCGCTCGGCAACGGCGATCTGCTCGCTGCGCGAAGCGTTCTGCGGGGAGCCGGAGCCGCCGTAGGCGTGCCAGGTGCTCATCGTGAACTGGAGACCACCGTAGAAGCCGTTGCCGGTGTTGGTCGCCCAGTTGCCGCCACTCTCGCAGTGCGCGATCGCGTCCCAGTTCACGCCGGAGGCGTTGGCCGGGGTGGCGGCGATCGTCAGCGGTGCGCCGATCATGGCGCCGGCGATCGCGACCTTCGCGACGCCGCGAACGAGTCGGGACTGTTTGCGGTGCTTGCCTCTGATGGTAGCCATGTGCCTCTCGACCCACCGCGCCTACTGGGCCGTCCGGACACACAGTCGTGTCCGGTCAGCCTGAAGCGGAGTGGCCCGTACACCCACGTGGCGGTGCGGTGCCAGGCCGTGCCGCGGTCTCGCGGCCGTGCCGACGTCGTGGACGCGCTCCGCGCCCGACGGCGTTCTCTCGTCCCTGTCCGGCGGTTTTCACTCGGGGGTTTTTTCTCGGGGTTCCCGTGGCACCTGCTGGACAGGGTTTGGCGCTCGGTGCACGGGTGTTGCGTTGTTGCCTGACTGGTTCGGGGCCAGCCGAGAAGCGACCGTACGTAAACGAATCCGAGATCGGAAATTAATCGGTGTGTGATCGTCGTCACATTGACTCGTTGTGACATCGCTGAATGACGGTGTTTTCTCAGGTCAGGGCTTTGTTATTGGCGCGAAATACGGCCGAGTTCGATCACGAAACGTGAACGGTTTTCTGAGGCGTGGGTCACTCGAACGGACCCGTCCGGCGGCAGCAAGTAGCCGATGACATCGGTGTGATTGGTCCGGTTCGGGGTCGTTGTCGCCACCCGGTCAGCCGCCGGCGAACGGCGGCAGCACGTCGAGTTCGCCACCGTCGGGCACCGCCGTCGCGTGGTCGTGCACCGCCACGCCGTCCAGCAGGAAGCTGCAGGACGGCAGAATGCGGTCCAGATCGCTCCTGCGGGCCCGTACGGCCGCCAGGGCGTCGGCGACGCTGCTGCGGTCGATGGGCAGCTCGACGCGCTCCTCGGCCACGCCAGCGGCCGCCCTGGCGCCGGCGAAGTACCGCACCACGACCGTGCTGGTCAGTGCCGTCGACCGTGCCGTCGACTCGGTGGTCACCCGACTACCCTCCGATCGCGCTCATCGGCCGGATCGGCTGGGCGAAGCCAGCGTCGTTGATCCGGTGCCCGGCGAGCTTGGTCCACATGCCGGCCCGCCACGTGTCGGCGAGCTCGGCGTCCGACGCCCCGGCCCGCAGCGGTCCACGGAGGTCGGTCTCTGTCTGGCTGAACAGGCAGTTCCGCATCTGTCCGTCGGCGGTCAGCCTGGTCCGGTCGCAGTCGCCGCAGAACGGCCGGGTCACCGAACCGATCACGCCGACGTCCGCCGGACCGCCGTCCACCTGCCAGCGCTCGGCCGGTGCCGAACCCCGCGGTGCCTCACTCGGTCGCAGGTCGAACTCCTTGCGCAGCAAGGAAAGTATCTCGTCCGCGGTGACCAGGTCGGCCCGGTTCCAGCCGTGCTGCGGGTCCAGCGGCATCTGCTCGATGAAGCGCAGGTGGTAGCCGTGAGCAACGCAGTACCGCAACAGGTCGGTGGCCTCGTCGTCGTTGATCCCGCGCAGCAGCACGGCATTCACCTTCACCGGCGCCAGCCCCGCGTCCTGCGCGGCGGCCAGGCCGGCCAGCACGTCGGCCAGGCGGGGCCGCCGGGCGATCTCGGCGAACCGCTCGGGTCGCAGTGTGTCCAGGGACACGTTCACCCGGTCCAGGCCGGCGTCGGCCAACGCCCGTGCCCGGCGGGCCAGCCCGATCCCGTTGGTGGTCATGGAGATCCGGGGTCGGGGCCGCAGTTGCGCGGTGGCCGCGATCACGTCCTCCAGGCCGCGGCGCAGCAGCGGTTCGCCACCGGTGAACCGGACATTCGTCACACCCAGTTCGGTGACCGCGATGCGCAGCAGCCGACTGAGTTCGGCATCAGTGAGCAGGTCAGGCCGGGGTAGCCAGTCCAGGCCCTCGGCCGGCATGCAGTAGGTGCAGCGGAGGTTGCAGCGGTCGGTCAGGGACACCCGCAGATCGCGGGCGACCCGGCCGAACCGGTCGACCAGCAGGGGCGTGTCGGGCCGCGGCACCGCGGCTTCCGCCGGTGTCGCGCCGGGAAAGGTCGGCAGGCCCAGATCCACCGCTGTCACAACGTCGAGGGTAATCGCCGTCACGACTCCGCATGGCAGTGGCGGCAGGCGAGAAACCACACGTCACGCCGGCCGGTCCGCGGGTGCGCAGCGATCATGGGGACCGTGGCGCATTCGCGGAGTTGTGGCTGACGGTACTCGTCACGGTGCGCTCCGCGTGCCAGGTCACCGCGTCCGCGGCTTGGCCGACTACGCTACTTCCATGCCGAAGCGAATCAGCGGATAAGTCTCTTAGTTGGTAAGATGGTGTCAGAACTAAGGGAGCAGGTGGTCATGTCCAGTCCCGAGCCCGACCAGCGGCAGGCGCCGCAACGGGACGCCGTGATCGAGCGGTTCGCGCAACTCGGCCGCCAACTGTCCCAGGCGACGGTGTTCTTCCACGAGCAGATCGCCGAGCACGTCGGCCTGTCGGCCACCGACCACAAGTGTCTCGACCTCGCCGTGCAGGCGGAGCGACCACTGACCGCCGGCCAGATCGCGGAACTGTCCGGGCTGTCCACCGGCGCCGTCACCGGCGTGATCGACCGGCTGGAGCGGGCCGGTTTCGTCCGGCGCGTGCGCGATCCGCACGACAGGCGCAAGGTCCTCGTCGAGGTGTCCAAGGGCAGCCTTACCCGCTACGGCAACGCATACGACGGCCTGGCGTCCGCATTGGACAGTGCGCTGACCGGCTACACCGACGACGAACTCGACGCCATCGAGCGGTTCGTCACCACGATGGTGCGCACCCTGCGCGGCGAGGCCGACAAGCTCGCCGCCGGCCGCGCCAGGCGGTGACGGGCAGTGATGGCCGGCTGGTGATCCGCCTATTCGGCGGAGTTGCCCGGTTTGTGTGAGCACCTGAAACGGCTTATGTGACAATCCACTTACTTTCGGGGCGCCACCCGATGACAGTGCCGCACGCGCGGAGTTATCGTCGTGCGTGTGCCGCAGTTTCGCTTCTCTGAAGCAGCCCGCCTGTTGGGCGTGAGTGACGACACGGTGCGCCGCTGGGTGGATGCCGGACTGCTGTCGGCCGGTGTCGACGACGCCGGCCGGAGAGCGGTGGAAGGCGCCGAACTGGCCCGGTTCGCCAAGGCGCAGGCGGTGGAGATCGCCGACCCGTCCACCGTTGGCCGGTCCGCCCGCAACCAGTTCGTCGGCCTCGTCACCGACGTCGTCGCCGACCGGATCATGGCGCAGGTCGAGTTGCAGTCCGGCCCGCACCGCGTGGTGTCGCTGATGAGTTCGGAAGCCGTCCGGGAACTCGGCCTGGTCCCCGGCGTGCTCGCGGTCGCAGTCGTCAAGTCCACCCACGTCATGGTGGAGATCCCGGGAGGACGCGCGTGAGGAAACTGGTAGTCGGTCTGGTCGCCGGTGCGTTGCTGCTGGCCGGGTGCGGCGGCGGTGGCGGGTCGAGCGCGGGTGCCGGCCCGTCCTCGGCCCAGCAGATCACCGCGAGCGGCAAGGTCAGGGTGCTCTACGCGGGTTCCCTGGCCAACCTGATGGAACAGAGCGTCGGCCCGGCGTTCGACAGCGCCACCGGCGGCGACTTCGAAGGCGTCGGCGCCGGCTCGACCGCGTTGGTCAGTGCCATCAAGGGCAAGGTCAAGCAGGGCGACGTGTTCGTCAGCGCCTCCACCGACGCCAACAAGGGCCTGATGGGCGCCGCCAACGGCGACTGGGAGGACTGGTACGCCACGTTCGCCACCGCCCCGCTGGTCATCGGCTACAACCCGCGGAGCACGTTCGCCAACGACCTGAAGACGAAGCCGTGGCAGCAGGTCATCACCGAACCGGGCTTCAAGATGGGCAGCACCGACCCGAAGCTGGACCCGAAGGGCAAGCTCGCCGGACAGGCGCTCAAGCAGGCGGGCATCCCGGCCAGCAAGGTGCAGGTCTTCCCGGAGGAGCAGCTGCTCGGCCGCCTGCAGGCCGGCCAGTTGGACGCGGGCTTCTTCTACACCAGCGAGGCGGCGGACGGGAAGCTCGCCACAGTCCAGTTGGGCAGCGGGTTCGATCTCAAGGCCACGTACACGGCCACGGTGCTCAACAACGCTCCGAACCAGCAGGGCGGCGAGGCGTTCCTGCGGTACCTGTTCAGCCCGCAGGGCGCCGCGCTGATGAGGCAGCACGGCCTGCGACTCCAGCCGGTCACCGTCACCGGTGACCGGAGCAAGGTCCCCGCCGGCCTGGACACGGTGCTCGGCGTCAAGTAACCCATCGGTATGGGCGGCGGTATGAGCACGGCGCAGGCCGACGTGACGGCCACGACCGGCCAGGACCTCCGGGCGGGCGACAGGTCCGGCCGGCGACCCGGTTCGGCGCGGCGGCCGGGCACCGGAGCGCTGCGCACACCGCTGCCGTGGCTGGCGGCCCTGCTGGTGCTGTACCTGGTGGTGCCGCTGGTCGCGTTCCTGCTCCGCATCCCGGGCACCCCGGCCTCGCAGATGGCGGCGCCGGGCGTCGAGGACGCGCTGTGGGTGTCGGTGATCACCGCGTCCATCGCCACCGGCGTGGTCACCGTTCTCGGTGTGCCGCTGGGTTATCTGCTGGCGCACGCCCGCAGCCGGCTGGCCACCGTGATCGGCGTGCTGATCCAGTTGCCGCTGGCGCTGCCACCGCTGATCAGCGGCATCCTGCTGATCTACCTGGTCGGCCCGTACGGTCCCGTCGGCCGCCTGTTCAACGGTGCGCTGACCGACGACCTGACCGGCATCGTCCTGGCGCAGATGTTCGTCGCCGCCCCGTTCCTGGTGGTGTCGGCCCGCGCCGCCTTCGCCACTGTGGACCCGGCACTGGAGGACGTGGCCGCCACGCTGGGCCACGGCCCGATGTCCCGCGCGGTCCGGATCTCGCTGCCGGCCGCGTTCGGCGGCATCCGGTCCGGCATGTTGCTGGCCTGGCTGCGCGCGTTCGGCGAGTTCGGCGCCACCGTCGTCCTGGCCTATCACCCCTATTCGCTGCCGGTGTTCGTCTACGTGCAGTTCAGCAGTGGCGCCGGCTTGCCCAGCACCACCATTCCGGTCGCCGTGACGCTGGGCGCGGCCGCGCTGGTGCTGCTGCTGGCCGACCGCTGGCCGGGCCGCCGGCAACGCCGCCGGGGCGCGGTACGCGAGTTGCCCGAGCCGAGGCTGCCGGTCGCCGCGGTGAGCCCACGCCTGGACTTCCGGCTGGCCGCCACGCTCGGCGACTTCCGGGTGGACGTCGCCCACGCGGGGACCGGCAGGCACCTGGCCATCCTCGGCCCGTCCGGCGCCGGCAAGTCCGCCACGCTGCGGATGCTCGCCGGCCTGCTGCGGGCCGAGTCGGGCCACGTCCGGCTGGACGGCCGGGACGTGCTCGGCCTGCCCGCCGAACGACGCGGTGTGGGCTACCTGCCGCAGGATTCCACGCTGGTGCCGCACCTGCGGGTGTGGCAGCAGGTCACGTTCGGCGTCGGTGCCGATCCGGCGCTGGGCGCCTACTGGCTGCGCCGGCTGAAGCTGGACGGCCTGGCCGACCGCTACCCCGACCAGCTCTCCGGCGGCCAGGGCAGGCGGGTGGCGATGGCCAGGGCACTGGTCCGGGAGCCGCACCTGCTGCTCGCCGACGAGCCGTTCACCGGCCTGGACACGCCGGTCCGCGACGAGCTGCGCCGCGTGCTGCGGGCGATGCAGCGCGAGACGGCCATGACGACGGTGCTGATCACGCACGACCCGGCCGAAGCGGCGCTGCTCTCCGACGAGGTGGTGCTGCTCGTCGACGGCCGGGTCCTGCAGTCGGGGCCCACCGATCAGGTGCTGGCCCAGCCCGGTTCCCCGGCGGCGGCCAGCCTGCTGGGCATCCGCAACCTCGGGTCCGGTGTGGTCGCCGAGCCCGGCGTGCTGCGGGCGGGCGGGTTGCGCATTCCGCTGGCCTCCTCGGTGGGCCGGTCCGGCACGCCGGTCACGTGGTGCGTGCCGCCGGAGGACGTGCGGCTGGACGACCCGGACGGCCAGCCGGCGACCGTGCTGGACGTGGTCCACCTCGGCCCGGTGGTGGAGCTGGTGGTGGCCATCGAGGGCGGCGGCGAGCTGACCGCGATCGTGCCGGTGGGGCCGGTGCCCG
>DATEPR010000038.1:0-5418 GCA_035273045.1 Pseudonocardiaceae bacterium
CCGGGCATGGCGGTTCCCATCGAGCCGGGTTGGAGCGGCCGGCGCAGCGACGGATGGTGGTGGTTGTTGACCAGCATGCCGGCCTCGGTCTGGCCGTAGTGGTCGTGGACGGGCACGCCGAGCGCGTCCACCGCCCACTCGTTCACCTCGGGCGTCAGCGGTTCGCCCGCGCTGGACGCCTTGCGCAGCTTCAGCCCACCGGGCACGGGTTTCCCGGACGCGCGCAGCGCGCGGTACACCGTGGGAGCGGCGGCGAAGTTGGTGACGCCGAACCGGTCCAGCACGGCCAGGGTGAGGTCGACGGAGAATCCCGCGTGCAGCAGCAGGCTGTGCACGCCGACGCTGAGCGAGGCGATGACGCCGAAGTACAGGCCGTACGCCCAACCCGGATCGGCGGCGCACCAGTAGACGTCGTCGTCCTCGACGCCGATGGCGTACTCCACGTAGGCGCGGAAGCCGGCGATCGCGCGGGTCGGCACGACGACTCCCTTGGGCCGTCCTGTGGTGCCGGACGTGTAGATGTGCACGATCGGGGCGTCGCCGCCCAGCACCGCGGCCGGGAAACCGGTCGGCTGGCCGGCGAGCAGCGTCGCGAACGCGAGATCCGGTTCGGTGACGTCGGTGCCGGCGACCACGACCCGCCACGGGGGATCGGCGGGTACGGCGTCGCTGGGCGCCAGTTTCGCCCGTTGCGTCTCGTCGCAGATCACGATCTTGGCGCCGGAGCCCCACAGCCGGAAGGCGACCGCCGGTGCGGCGAACGCGGTGAACAGTGGCACGTGCACGGCGCCGAGCCGCCAGATCCCCAGCAGTGCCACCAGATAGTCGACGCTTTTGCCCATCAGGGTCGCCACCCGGTCGCCCGGCCGGACACCGAGTGCGGCCAGGGCGGCGGCGAACCGCTCGGAGTCGGCGCGCAGGCGCCCGTAGGTCAGGGTGGTCGCCGTGAGGTCCGGCTCGACGACCGTGTACGCCGGCTGGCCGGGCGGGTACCGGTCGCACAACAGCCGGGCGACGCTGGCGTCCGCCGCACCGTACTGTTCGACCAGGTCCTGGACGTGGTGGGCGGGATCGGCACTCAGCAACTCGGGCACAGTCGACCACCTTCCGTCGCGGTACTGATGCTCGTACGCTAGTACCCAGCCAAGTTCCACGCAATGGTTCGCGGTACGATGTCGGGACCACAGGTATCGCCTGCCGTACCCGCCGGGTGGGAGTTGATGAAGGTGCGCGCGGTTGACTCGGCGTTCGACACCACGCCGGCGTCCAGGCGTCTGGCCGGCGCCCAGGTCAAGGGCCGCAGGCACATCGACGACGCCCGGCGCGAGCAGTTGCTCAACCAGATACAGGAGATCGTGCTCGCCGAGGGCTTCGCCCGGCTGACCGTGGACGACATCGCCGCCCGCCTGCAGTGTTCGAAGTCGACGCTCTACGCGGTCTCGTCCAGCAAGGAACACCTCGTGGTCAGCGCGCTCCGGCACTTCTTCCGGGACGCCACGGCCCGCACCGAGGAACGCATCGCGCAGGTGGCCGACCCGTCCCGGCGCATCGCCACCTACCTGGCCGGCGTCGGCACCGAGATGCGGAAGATGTCGCGGGCCTGCTACGAGGACATGGTCACCAACGACGCGACCAGCGAGATCTACGCGGTCAACTCGGCGGCCGCCGCGCGGCGGGTGCGGGAGTACATCCACGACGGTGTCGCCGACGGCACGTTCCGGGCCGTGCACGCCGAGTTCGTGGGCGAGGCCGTGAGCCTGCTGATCGACGGCATCCAGCACGGCGAACTGCTGTCCCGGACCGGACTGTCCTCTGGCGACGCCTTCACCGAGCTGTCCGATCTCGTGCTGGCCGCGCTGACCAACAAGACCCACCGATCGGGCTGATCCGGACAAGCCGCCCTGGAACGATACGGCTGGATAACACGTCTTGTCTCAGAACTAACTCGGGTACTACTTTACCAACATCAGTACCCACACCCGGTCGGCCGGTGTGGTCCTCGCTCAGGGACGAGCCGAAGGAGTGGCCAATGACCGTACGTCGACCAATCGCCGTGTCGGCAGCGCTCGCCGGGCTGCTGGTGATCACCGCGTGCTCGACCGGCTCGACGCAGGGCCAGGCCGGGGGAGCGGCCGGCGACACGCTGACCGTCGTCACGGTGGCCAGCCCGACGAGCCTGGACCCGGGCAAGGCACAGCAGAACGACGCCTGGTTCGACCAACTCGCCTACGAACCGCTGATCGTGCGCAGGTCCGACGGCAGTCTCCAGCCCGGCCTGGCGACCAGTTGGTCGTACCAGGGCACGGACAACAGGAAGTTCGTGCTGCACCTGCGGCCAGGGGTGAAGTTCTCCGACGGCAGCGCGCTGACCGCCCAGACGGTCGTCGACGACTTCGGCTACGTCGAGAAGGCGCACGGCCAACTGGCTCCGTTCCTGGCCGGCGACACGTTCACCGCGACCGACCCGCACACCGTCACGATCACCACGGCCGCACCGAACCCGAACTTCCCCGTCCTGCTCACCCAGGACTACATCATCGGCGGCATCATCAGCCCGAAGGGGCTCGCGGCACCCGGCCAGCTCGGCACCCGCACGTCGGGCGCCGGCCCGTACATGCTGGACGCCGCCCAGACCGTGACCGGCGACCACTACACGTACGTGCCGAACCCGAACTACTACGACCCCAAGAGCGTGCACTGGCGCAAGGTCGTCCTGAAGGTCATCACCAACGCGCAGTCGGTGCTCAACGCGCTGCGCAGCGGCCAGGCGCAGGTGTCGGTCGGCGATCCGTCGACGCTCTCGGCCGCGCGCCGGGACGGGCTGACCGTGGCGTCGGCACCGTTGCTGTGGAACGGCGTGACACTCGCCGATCGCGGCGGCACCGTGGCCCGGCCGCTGGCCGACGTCCGCGTGCGCCAGGCCCTCAACTACGCCACCGACCGCAACGTCATCGCCAGCGCGCTGTTCACCGGCAACGGAAAGCCGGTCAACCAGGTCACGGTGCCCGGCGGCTACGGCTACGACCCGGCCATGGCGAAGGCGTATTCGTACGACCCGAACAAGGCCAGGCAACTGCTCGCCCAGGCCGGCTACCCCAACGGGTTCAGCATGAAGCTGGTCACCGCCGAGTACCAGCAGATGAACCTGCTCGCGCAGGCACTGCAACAGCAGTGGAAGAAGGTCGGCGTCCGGCTCCAGATCACCGACGACGCCAACCCCAACCAGTACGTGTCGGACGCCTTCGGCGGCAAGTTCCCGGCCTTCTCCACCGCGTTCGGCCAACTGCCGCTGTGGATGGAGGGGCAGGCGCTGTTCCTGCCGACCGCCGCCTACAACCCCTTCCACACCAAGGACGCCGCGCTCCAGACGCTCTACGACCAGTCGTCCACCGCGTCCGGTCCCACCAAGAACGGGCTGGACCGGCGGATCGTCGACTATCTCGCCCAGCAGGCGTGGTTCGTGCCCGTCGTGTCCACCGGGCTGCCCTACTACGCGACCAAGACGGTGACCGGCGTGGCGACCTCGGTGAACGCCCCGCTGCTGTCGCTGTACGAAGTCCGGCCGGCCGGGTGATCGCGAAGGAGGGTGGTCCGCGATGGTGAAGGAGACGATCCGGTGGCTGGTGTCCTCGCTGGTGCTGCTGTTCGTCGTCACCGCCCTGACCTTCGTGCTCGTCTCGCTGGCTCCGGGTGACGCGGCCAAGGCGATCCTGAGTGGACAGAGCACCGGCTACACCAACCAGCAGTACCAACAGATGCGCCACCTGCTGGGCATCGACCAGCCCCTGCCGGTGCAGTACTGGCACTGGCTGAACGGCCTGCTGCACGGCAGCCTCGGCACCGACCTGTTCAACGGCCAGCCCGTGGTCGACGCCCTGGCCAACCGGATCGTGCCCAGCCTGTCGATCATCCTGGGCACGGTGGTCGTGGCCGGGCTCGTGGGGGTCGGCCTGGGCATCGTCAGCGCCCGCCGCGCCGGGATCGCCGGCCGGGTCGTCGACGTCATCACCCTGGGCGGGTTCGCGGTGCCGAACTTCTGGCTCGCCCTGGTCCTCGTCGAACTGCTCGCGGTGAAGGTCGCCGTGTTCCCGGCCAGCGGGTACGTCCCGCTGGCCGGCGACCCTGGTGGCTGGGTGCGCAGCATCGTGCTGCCCGTCGTCACGCTGTCCGCGGGCGCGATCGCGCTGATCGCCAAGCAGACCCGGGACGCGATGGCGGACGTGCTGTCCCGCGAGTTCGTCACCATGCTGCGGGCCAGGGGCCTGAGCACCACGTCCATCGTGTACAAGCACGCGCTGCGCAACGCGGCCATCCCGGTGGTCACCGTGCTCGGCCTGCTGCTGATCAACCTGCTCGGCGGGACGGTGCTCATCGAGGCCGTGTTCGCCGTGCCCGGTCTCGGTCAGGAGGCGGTCACCGCGAGCAGCACGCACAACCTGCCGGTGATCGAGGGGATCGCGTTCTACTTCACCGTCGCCGTGGTGGTGGCGAACCTGCTCGTCGACGTGTCGTACCGGCTGCTCAACCCGAAGGCGCGTGCGTCATGAGTGTCGTCGTCACACCCGCCGCCCGCGACATCGGCGCGGTCACCGTGCCCAGGCCGCACCGGAACCGGCGCGGATTCCGGCACCGGCCGCTGGGCATGGTGTCCGCCGGCTACCTGGTGGCGCTGGTGGCCGCGTCGCTCGTGGTGCCCCGAGTCGTGTCGATCGATCCGGAGGCACAGGATCTCGGCCACGCCCTGGCCGGCCCGAGCGCGGCGCACTGGCTGGGCACCGACCGGCTCGGCAGGGACGTCCTGATCCGGCTGCTCGTCGGCACGCCGGGCACCCTGGTCGACATCGCCGAGGCGGTCGTCGTGTTCACCGTGCTGGGCGTCGGCCTCGGCGTGCTCGCCGGGTTCCTCGGCCGGTGGCCGGACCGCGCCATCTCCCGGTTCGGCGATCTCGTGCTGGCCCTGCCCGGCATCATCGTGCTGCTGATGGTGCTCGCGGTGTTCCCCGGCAACGATCTCGCCGCGATGATCGCGCTGGGCGTGCTCAGCTGCCCGATCCTGCTGCGGGTGGTGCGGGCGGTGACGATCGCGACCCGCAACGAACTGTTCGTCCGGGCCGCCCGCCTGTCCGGCCTCACCACGGCCCAGATCATCCGGCGGCACATCCTGCCCTGGCTGGTGGGGCCGATCACCGTCCAGGTGTCGCTGTTCGCCGCCGCCGCCGTGCTGGCCCAGGCGGGACTGTCGTTCCTCGGCCTGGCCCGGCCCGAGACGGCCGGTCCCAGTTGGGGCAACATGATCTCCGAGGCCTCCGACGTCATCAGCAACGACGCCTGGCTGCTGGTGCAGACCGGCGGGATCGTCGCGATCACCGTGCTGGCGCTGGGCCTGCTCGGCGACGCCGTGCGCGACGTGACCGTCGG
>DATEPR010000039.1:0-5249 GCA_035273045.1 Pseudonocardiaceae bacterium
GCCGGCGTGCACGCCGTGAACCAGGTGGCGCACCTGGAGGTCCAGCCCTACGACGACGACCTGGACCGGCTGGCCGGCCGGTGGAACCGGATGCTGCCGCCGGACGTGCGGGTGCTGTCCGCGCGAGGAGTGCCGGTGGAGTTCGACGCGCGGTTCTCCGCGTTGCGCCGCCACTACGCCTACCGGGTGGCGGACCAGCCGTTCGGTGCGCTGCCGTTGCGGCGCAGGGACACGCTGAGCTGGTACCGGCCGCTGGACGTCGGGCTGCTGAACGAGGCGTCCGCCCGGCTGCTCGGTGAGCACGACTTCGTGGCGTTCTGCCGGCGTCGCGAGGGCGCCACCACGATCCGGGACCTGCAACGCCTGGACTGGGTGCGGCAGGACGACGGTGTCGTGGTGGCCCGGGTGTCCGCGGACGCCTTCTGCCATTCGATGGTGCGCAGCCTGATCGGTGCGCTGCTGGCGGTCGGCGAGGGCCGGCTGCCGGTGGACTGGCCGGCCTCGCTACTGGGGGCCACGACCCGACCGAGCACGGTCGCGGTGGCCCCACCGCACGGCCTGACCCTGCTCGGCGTGGACTATCCGCCGGACGCCGAGCTGGCGGCCCGGGCCGAGCAGACCCGCAACATCCGGTTGCCCAGTCGTTGAGGGTTGCCGGTCAGTGCCCGGAGACGTGGGTGCCGACGGAGTCGCCGGTACCGACGGAGTCGCCGGTACCGACGGAGTCGCTGCCCGCCGGTGGCGGCGCGGACACATCGCTCACGCAGCGGGGCGCGGGGCCGGTGATCAGCCTCGTGGCCATCCCTATCCCATGCGGGCCGCTGATCGCGGCCACCAGGACGGTTTCGCCGGCCGGGACGCCATGCGCGTCGACCGTGATCGTGCCGCTGGTGGCGCCGTGACCGGAGGCGTGTCCGGAGACCTCGGTCGGGTGGCCGCTCGGGCCGGGCCGGCCGGCCGGGAGGGAACCGATGGCCGGGCAGCCGGCCCGCACCGGCACCACGACGACCCGGTCGCCGTGGCTGCGCAGCACCCCGTTCGCGCCGTCCACACCGGTCAGTTGGTTGATGGTGATGGTGACGGTGCCGTCGCCGTTGTCGGTGACGGCGTAGGCCGGTGTGCCGCCGAACACGGTGACGCCGGCGGTGATCGCGCCGGCCATGCCGACCACGCCGGCCGCCAGCAGGACCGGCCGGGGGAGCGTGCGGCGGGCCGGCCGCGGGATCGCGTCCAGTGCCGCTCCGTGTTCGCGCATCAGGTCGGTGAACAGCTCATCAGCGAACTTGGTCATTTCCTCTCACCTTTCGTGGGTTCCGTGCCGCGCAGCCGGGTGCGCGTGCGCATCAGTCGCATTCGGGCCGCGCCGGGGGACATGCCCAGCGCTGCCGCCGCCTCCTTGACCCGCAGGCCGCCGACGTCGACCAGCTCGACCAGCAGTCGGTCCAGTTCGGACAGTTCGGTGAGCTGGGCGATCAGTTCGCGGCCGGCCCGTTCGGCGTCGATCCGGTCGACCAGCTCCTCGATCTGGTCGGTGCCCAGTTCCCGCCGGCCGGCCAGCCGTCTGGTCCGGTCGCGGTGCAGGCGCTGGGTGTCGCAGTGTGCGGCGTAGACGTGTCTGGCGATGCCGAACACCCAGGCGCGAGCGGTGCCCTTGCGTGGGTCGAACGTGCGGAACGACGTGATCACCTGGACGAACGTGTCGGCGGTGAGGTCGGCCACGGTCTGTGGGTCGGCGCTGCGGCGGGCGAAGAACGCGGTCACCGCGTCGATGTGGGTCCGGTAGATCCGTTCGAACTCGGCGGCGGCCGCGGTCACCACCCTTGGCCGGTGTTCCGGCGGTGGCAGCGGCGGCGGTGGGATGGGGTGTGCTGTCTCGCTCACACCACTTAGTTTGCGATTGGCCCGGAGAGTGTCACGGCGTCAACCGACGCTTGACGGTGGCCGGTCGTCAAGCCATAGTTGACGCATGAGCCCGCTGAACCTGAGCCTCACCGACCTGATCGCGAACGTCGACGACGACCTGTCCGAGGGCGGTGCGCTGGCCAAGGTGGCCGAGGCGCAGGCCCGGTCGCACACGCTGACCGCGCTCGGCGACCAGTTGGTCAACCACTACGTGGCCATCGCGCGGGACGAGGGCATGTCGTGGTCGGAGATCGGCGAAGCCATCGGAGTGTCCAAACAGGCCGTACAGCAACGACATTCGCCCCGGCTGTTCAACCGGTTCACCGACCTGGCCAGGCAGGCCGTCGTCCGGGCCGAGGACGCCGCCCGCTCGCGGCGCCACGACCACGTCGGTACCGAGCACCTGTTGTTCGCCCTGCTCAACGAACACCGAGGCCTGGCGTTCCAGTTGCTGTTCCGGCAAACAGGTTTCCAGGCGTTGTACGAGGCCGTCGACCGCATCATGGAGCCGAAGGGCGAGAAGGTGCAACGCGGCCAGATCCCGTTCACCGCCGACACCCAGGACGCCCTGGACGCGGCCGTCGCGATCTCGGCCGAACTGGACAACGACTTCATCGGCACCGAGCACCTGTTGCTCGGCATCCTGGCCGGGAACGGCCCCGCCAAGGCGGAGCTGGGCCTGGCGGACATCCGGCTGGAGAACATGAAACCGCTGGTGGCCGAGGCCATCGCGGACCTCCAGGCCCAGTCCCCTGACCGGAAATGAGCCTGCCGGCCGAGCACCGGTCGGCCGTGCTGGCCAACCAGGTGCGGCCGGCGGACCGCTGGGGCAAGCCGTGCCGCGCCTACAACGTCTGTGTCCGGCCCGATCCGGCCGCCACCGCCGGGTTCACCGCAGCCCAGGCCGCCCTGGCGGAGCCGGCGCTGCTCGCGGTCCCGGAGCCGGCCATGCACGCCAACCTGACGTGGCTGCTGCCGGTGCACGAGGAGTTCGACCGCCCCAAGGACGAACTGTGGGCGCTGCGCGGGCCGGAGTGGATCGCCGCCCTCACCGAGGTCGCAACCGGGATCAGCGGTTTCCGCCTGCGGTTCCGGCAACTCGCGGCGACCGACTCGGCCGTCATCGCCGTGGCCGACGAGCCGAACCCGTTCAGCGCGCTGCGCAGGACTCTGGCACCGCTGCTGCGCACGCCGGGCGCGTCCAGCGCCGGGAACCTGGCCCACGTCACGCTGTTCCGGTACGCCGGTCCGCTGCGCGATCCCGCCGACTTCCTGGACCGGTTGGCGGGACTGGAGTTCGGTGTCGACGTCGACGTGCGTGAGCTGCTGGTGATCCGCGAGCGCGTCTTCCCGTCGCTGGACTACGACGTCCTGCACCGCGTTTGGCTGGGCTAGTCGCCGCGGCGCACCGGACCCAGGATCTGCTTCTCCCTGGGCGTGGTGAGCAGCCGGACCGGCCGCCACAGGTTGCGGCCCAGCGCCACGATCTGGTCTTCCTTCAGGTTCACCAACTGCTGCACCAGCGGCGGCGGCAGGCGCCAGATCCGGCCGGCCAGTTGTGCCTGCCCCACCGGTTGCCGTTGCAGCAGCACCAGATCCGCCGAGTTCGCCAGCGCGGTCGCCTGCGGGTGCAGGTACGGCAGCACGTACACCGTGGTCTGCCACGCCGACCGGGGCGGAAACAGCTCCTGCGGTGTCGAGCCACCGTCGTGCATCACCAGCAGCGGACCGTCCTCGGTGGCCCTGGGCAGCTCCACCGGGTTCAGCCGGCGGATCTGCACCAGCGGCACCGGCCGCCCGTCCGGACCCTCACCGGCGGCCTTCGCCAGCACCTGCCAGGCGGCCGGCCGCGCGGTCGCCACCACCACCCAGGCGCCGGTGGCCATGGCGCGCAACGCCAACTGCCGGGCCAGGTACAACCCGCCGACGCAGACGATCCTGGTCGGCATCGGCCGCAGCACCGACACGGCGAGCGGTTCGTTGTTCATGCCCGAGCCGAGCACCATGCCGCCGCGGTCACCGGCCGGGCTCACCGCGTCCAGCATCGCCGGTGACACCAGGAACTCCGGCGCCACACCGGCCTGGCTGCTCAGGTCCAGTTGCCTGCCCCTGGCCATCAGGCGGCACCCCCCAGCGGCAGCGTCGCGGCCAGCCCGGCCACCTGGAGGCCGCGCAACGGTGTCAGCGACACGTTCAGCCGGTTCGCCATGCTGTGCAGGCGCTGGTGGGCGTCCTGCAACTCACCGGGGGTGCGGGCGCTCACCCGGACCAGGCCGCGCAGGCCCACCTGGCCGTCCTCGCCGCTGGGCGAGATCGACATCGCCACCGTCGAGGACAGCGCGCGGATGCCGGTCAGCCCGTTGATGCTGGACACGTTCCTGCCGCGCGGCCAGTGCGTGATGGCGTAGCTGGCGTGGCCGATGCCGGCCGTGGTCACGCCGGTCCAGCGCTCGTTCATGGCGACCCGCAGGTTCGCCCGGGCCGCGCCCACCAGTTCCGCCGCGGACACGCCGGAACGCAGCAGCTCGTCCGGGTCCAGCGGCCGGGTCGGCACGCCTCGGCCCTCCAGCGCGCTGCGCACCCGGGACAGGGCGCCGATCAGGGCGCGGTGCGCGCCGACCACACCGCCGCCGCGCTCACTGATCGCGGACGGGCAGCGGCGCGGATCCAGCCGCACGGAGATCCACGTGGTCCGGCGGGCCGCGGCCGGCAGCGGGCCGAGCACTTCCAGGTAGGAGGCCAGCGCGGGCGAGGTGACCGGCAGCGCGGCGCTGCCCGGATAGCAGTGCCAGATCACCTGGATGGCGTCCAGCACCACACCGCGGTCCTCAAGGCAGGGCGCCAGCGCGCCCAGCGGCAGGTTCGGCGTGGCGCCCACCTGGGCGATCAGCGCGGGAGTCGGCTCGACCAGCAGCACGGCCGTCCACGAGCCGTCGTGCCAGGCGATGCCGACCTGCCGGTGCTCGTGGTCCACGCCCTGCGCCACCACCAGGTCGGGGACGACCAGCCGCAGCAGGTTGACCCTGGCGTCCTCCGGGCCGAGCACGGCCTGCGCGTCCGGGGTGGCGGTCTCGTCGGCCGCCGGCACCGGTTCCACCGTCCGGGTGTGGGACCGGAACGTGTAACGGAGGGTCAGTCGCACCCATTGGGTGAACCACCGGCCGCTCCACCGCAGCAGGGCGATGACCAGCGCGATCACCAGCACGACGCCACCGGCGTAGAGCATCGTCATCGTGCGGCCGACGGCGAACAGGATCAGCCCGACCGCCAGACCGACCTCGATCACCACGAGGTTCGCCACCGGCAGCGCACCCAGGCTGGCACCGATGGTGCGCCGCCGCGCGGTG
>DATEPR010000040.1:0-5491 GCA_035273045.1 Pseudonocardiaceae bacterium
GTGGGTTCGACGACGAGTTGCCGTACTGGCGGTCGCTACCCACGGTGCCTGGCCTGCCAGTCGATGGTGTGGGCGAGAACACGGTCGACGCTACCCGTTCGATCACTGTCCACTTGGATGAGCGGCGGACGCGGGCGCTGCTGCGGGACGTGCCCGAGGTCTACCGCACCCAGATCAACGACGTGCTCCTGACCGCGCTCACCGCCGTGCTGCGGGAGTGGACCGGTCAGCCGGCTCTGGTGGATCTGGAGGGGCACGGCCGGGAGGAGCTGTTCGACGACATCGACCTGTCCCGGACGGTCGGGTGGTTCACCTCGATGTTCCCGGTGGTGCTGGACCTTCCGGACGGGGACTGGGGTGTGGTGCTGAAGGCGGTGAAGGAACGGTTGCGGTCGGTGCCGCGCCACGGTGTCGGGTACGGTGCGCTGCGGTATCTGACGGGAACGGCGCCGGCGATCGATCCGCAGGTCGGCTTCAACTACCTCGGCCAGTTCGACTGGCCCACCGGTGAGCTGTGCGCCGGCGTGCCGGACGGGCTGGACTCGGACGTCGATCCGGCAGGGCTGCGGACTCACCTGCTGGACGTCGTCGGCAGTGTCGAGGGCGGCCGTCTCGGGCTGACCTGGTCCTACGCCAAGGGCGTGCACGAGGAGCGCACGGTCGCGCGGCTGGCCGAGCGGATGCTGGCGGTGCTGGACGAGATCGTGCGGCACTGCGCCGAGCCGGGTGCGGGCGGCCGTACGCCGTCGGACTTCCCGCTCGTCCCGCTCGACCAGGCCACGGTGGACCGGCTGGTCGGTGACGGGCGAGACGTCGAGGACATCTACCCGCTGACGCCGATGCAGGCCGGCATGGTGTTCCACGGCGTGTCCCAGGCCGAGCAGGGCCTGTACCTCGAACAGACCAGTTTCATCCTCCGCGGCGTCACCGACCCGGCCGCGCTGGCCGCGGCCTGGCAGCACGTCGTGGACCGCACGCCGGCGCTGCGCAGTTCGTTCGCCTGGCAGGATCTCGCCGAGCCGGTGCAGATCGTGCACCGGCAGGTACGGGTGCCGGTGCGGCACCTGGACTGGTCCGGCCGAACCGGAGACGTGCAGCGGTTGCTGGACGAGGACCGCGCCCAAGGCATGGACCTGACCACGGCTCCGCTGCTGCGGGTCACCCTGATCCGGCTGTCCGACACGGAAGTCCAGGTGCTGTGGACGTTCCACCATGTGCTGCTGGACGGGTGGAGCGTGTTCCAGGTGTTCTCCGACCTGTGCACGGCCTACGCGGGCCGCGCGCTGCCGGTGCGGCGGCCGTTCCGCGACTACCTGGCGTGGCTGGCTGAGCGCGACGACGCCGAGGCCGAGCGGTTCTGGCGGCAGACCCTGGACGGGCTGGCCGGCCCGACACCGCTGCCCTACGACCGGCTCCCCGAGCGGGCGCACGCGACCTGCTCGGCGGAGTGGCTGTCGCGGCAACTGTCCGAGGACGACACGGCACGGCTGGTGGCGTTCGCCCAGCGGCACGGCCTGACGCTCAACGTCCTGCTACAGGGCGCGTGGGCACTGCTGCTGTCCCTCTACAGTGGACGTAGAGACGTGGTGTTCGGCGCCACGGTGTCCGGCCGCCCGGCCGACGTGCCCGGATCGGACGACATCGTCGGCATCTTCATCAACACCGTGCCCGTCCGGGTCGACATCGACCGCGCCGCCAGCGTGGCGGACTGGCTCGCCGGGTTGCAGGCCGCGCAGGCGGACGCGCGGGCGTTCGACTTCGTCCCGCTCACCCGCGTACAGGGCTGGTCGGGCCTGCCGGGCGGGGTGAACCTGTTCGACAGCCTGGTGGTGTTCGAGAACTACCCGATCTCGTCGGCGGCGACCGGTGACGGCATCGCGGTGCGGGACGTGTCGGCTGTGGAGACCACCAACTTCCCGCTTACCGTGGGCTCCGCGCCGGGTCGGGAGCTGTCCGTGGAGCTTGGCTACGACCCCGCCCTGTTCGATCCGGCGACGGTCGGCGGGATCGCGGACCGGCTGCTGATGCTGCTCGGTGAGCTGGCCGTCGACGGTGACCGCCCGCTCGGGGCGGTGCCGGTGGGCACGGCCGAGGAACACCGGCTGCTGGCGCACTGGAACGACACCGGCACCGCGCACTGTGGGTCGCTGCCGGAACTGTTCGCGCGGCAGGTGCACGCCCACCCGGACGCGATCGCCGTGGTGGCGGGCGATGAGTCGTTGACCTACGCCGAACTGGACCGGCGGGCCAACAGGCTGGCCCACCGGCTGCTCGGCCTGGGCTTGGGACCGGAGGAACCGGTCGGGTTGCTGCTCGGCAGGCTGGACGCCATCGTGGCCGAACTGGCCGTGGCCAAGGCGGGTGGCGCCTACCTGCCGCTGGACCAGCGGGCTCCGGTGGAGCGGCAGCGGCTGATGCTGGCCGGCGTGCGGTTCGTCCTGACCGACGGCGATGCCCCGGCCGGCCGAGCCATCCGTCCGTCTGATGTGGATGGTTGTCCGGACCGTGCTCCGGCGGTGAGGATCGACCCGGACCAGCTGGTCTACGTGATGTACACGTCCGGTTCGACCGGTCAGCCGAAGGGTGTCGCGGTGCGGCACCGCGACGTGGCCGCGCTCGCCGGTGACCGCCGGTTCGCCGGTGGCGCGCACGAGCGGACACTGCTGCACTCGCCGTTGGCCTTCGACGCCACCACCTATGAGCTGTGGGTGCCGCTGCTGGGCGGCGGCCAGGTCGTCGTCGCCCCCGAGCGGGACATCGACCCGCCGCTGCTGCGCGAGCTGATCGACACCCATGGGCTGACCGGGCTGTTCCTGACGACGGGCCTGTTCCGGGTGCTGGCCCAGGAGGTGCCCGGCTGCTTCGCCGGACTGCGCGAACTGTGGACCGGCGGTGACGCCGTGCCGGCCGCCCAGGTGCGCCGGGTCCTCGACGCCTGCCCGGACCTGCGGGTGGTGGACGTCTACGGCCCGACCGAGACCACCACGTTCGCCACCGCCTACCCGATCGCCGGGCCGGTGCCGGACCGGTTGCCGATCGGCGGGCCGCTGGACGGGATGCGCGCCTACGTGGTGGGACCGGACATGTCACTGGTGCCGCCCGGCGTGCCCGGTGAGTTGTGCCTGGCAGGTGCGGGCCTGGCCCGCGGCTACCGGTCGCGGCCCGGGCTCACCGCGGAACGGTTCCTGCCCGACCCGTTCGGCCCACCGGGCGAGCGGATGTACCGGACCGGTGACCTGGTGCGGTGGACGGCGGACGGCGCACTGGAATTCCTCGGCCGCACCGACGACCAGGTGAAGCTGCGTGGCTTCCGGGTCGAGCCCGGAGAGGCGGAGGCCGTGCTCGGCCGGCACCCGAAGGTCGAGCAGGCCGTCGTCGTGGTCCGCGAGGACCAGCCGGGCGTGAAGCGACTGGTGGCGTACGTGGTGACCGACGTCGGCCACGACGAACTGCGGACGTTCCTGGCCCGGTCGCTGCCGGACTACCTGGTGCCGTCCGCCTTCGTCGTCCTCGACCGGCTCCCGTTGAGCGGCAACGGAAAGCTCGACCGCAATGCGCTACCGGCCCCGGAGGCCGCGCCGACCGGCGACCACGTGGAGCCGGCCACCGACACCGAGCGCGTGCTCGCCCGGCTGTGGGCCGACGTGCTGGGCGTCGAACGGGTGGGCGCGACGGACGACTTCTACGCGCTGGGCGGCGACTCGATCCGCAGCCTGCATATCGCCACCAAGGCGAGCGCGGCGTTCGAGGTGCGGCTCACCCCGGCCGACGTGCTCACCGCGGGCACCGTGACCGCACTCGCCGACATCGTCGAGGAAACGATCCTGAGCGAGCTGGAAAGCCTCGCCGCGGACCAGGGACTGTGAGGACCGACAGCATGACGACATCCCGACAGGACCGCATCGCCGCGTTGCCACCGCATCTCCAGGATGCGCTGCACCGGCGGCTGGCGGGCACCACCCGGCCGACGACGCGGATCCCAGCGGCCGCCCGCACCCAACCGCTGCCACTGTCCTCCGCCCAGCGCCGGCTGTGGTTCCTGGACCGGCTGCGGCCCGGCGACCCCGGATACAACAGCGTGCTCGCGCTGCGGCTGACCGGTGAGCTGGACGTGCCGGCACTGGCGAACGCGCTGCGGCTGCTGGTGGCACGGCACGAGTCGCTGCGCACCACGTTCGACGAGGTCAACGGCGAGGGTGTGCAGATCGTGCACCCGATGTCGGCGGTCCCGCTGCCGGTCGTCGACGTGGCGCCCGGCGACCTGGACAAGGTCCTGCACGAGGAGTACTCGCGTCCGTTCGACCTGCGGCACGGCCCGCTGCTGCGCGCGCTGGTGGCTCGGCTCGGGGCACGGGAGCACGTGCTGCTGCTGTGCGTGCACCACATCGTCACCGACGGTTGGTCGATGGGTGTGCTCACCGAGGAACTGGCCGCGCTCTACGCCGCGGGCGACCACGCCGACCTGCCGCCGCAACCCGTGCGGTACGCGGACTTCGCCGCATGGCAGCACGAGCAGCGGAGTGCGGCCGACCACCTCGACTACTGGCGGCGGCAACTCGCCGGCCTGACCCCGCTCGACCTGCCGACCGACCGGCCGCGGCCGGCCACCGTCAGCACGGCGGGCGCGGTCCGGGAGTTCACCGTGCCGGCCGCCGTCGCGACCCGGCTCACCCAACTGGCCAGAACCGGCGAGACCACACTGTTCACCGTCCTGCTCACCGTGTGCCAAGTGCTGTTCGCCCGGATCACCGGTCAGCGGGACGTCACGCTCGGCACGGTCGTGCAGGGTCGTGACCTGCCCGAACTGGAGCGCGTGGTCGGCTTCTTCGTCAACACCGTCGTCCTACGCTCCGAAGTGGACATTTCGCGGAGCTTCCTGGAACTGCTGGGTGGTGCGCGGCAGACGGTGCTCGACAGCTTCGCCCACGACGTTCCGTTCGATCTGCTGGTCGACGCCGTCGGTGCGGAGCGCGACCCCGGTCGCAACCCGCTGTTCGACGTCATGGTGACGCTACAGGGCGCGGCGGCACGGCCGTCGTTCGATGGGCTGGCCGTCGAGCCGGTCGACGTGGCCCGGGAGTCGGCGAACTTCGACCTGACGATCGAGTTCCAGGAGACAGGCGGCGGGGACCTTGCCGGCCTGGTCGAGTACCGCACGGACCTGTTCGACGCCGACACCATCGACCGGCTGGTGAACTGGCTGAATTTGCTGCTGACCGGCATCACCGCTGATCCCGGCTGCCGGGTCGGTGATCTGCCGTTGGTCACCGATGAACTGGATGGCCGGGGTGTCGTGCGGGAGGTGCCGGATACGACGGTGGTTGATCTGTTGGTGGAGCAGGCGCGGTGTCGGCCGGATGATGTGGCGTTGGTGGGTGGGTGTGAGCGGTTGACGTTCGCTGAGTTGGTGGGGCGGGTGGACGGTCTGGCGGCAGACCTGGTGGCGCGGGGTGCTGGTCCGGAGCGGGTGGTGGCGGTGGCGTTGCCGCGG
>DATEPR010000041.1:0-4672 GCA_035273045.1 Pseudonocardiaceae bacterium
CGCCACCGTCGCTGGCGCGATGGCCGCGAGCCGCACCATCCACAAGGTCGAACCCAAGCTGGTCAGGGACGGCGGCGTGTACCGCGTCGTGCTGCCCGGCGACCCGCGCTACTCGGCGGGCGCGTGATGGAGAACCGCGTGATGGAGAACCAACCGGCGTACGGCGTGCTCCGGCCGGTCACCGCCACCGCGTCCGTGCTGCTCGCCGAGAACCCGTCACCGATGACCCTGGACGGCACCAACACGTGGGTGCTGCGCGGCCCCGACTCGACGTCCTGTGTCGTGGTGGACCCCGGCCCGGACGACCCGACCCACCTGCGCCGGGTACTGACCCACGGGCCGGTGGCCGCCGTGCTGCTCACCCACGGCCACGCCGACCACTCGGCCGGCGCCCGGCGGTTCGCCGAACTCGCCGGGGGAGCGCCGGTGCACGCGCTGGACCCGGCGTTCCGCCTCGGCTCGGAGGGACTGGCCGGCGGGGACGTGGTGCGGGCCGCCGGCCTTGAGGTCCGCGTGCTCGCCACCCCCGGCCACACGTCCGACTCGCTGAGCTTCGTGCTCGCCGACGACGGCGGCACGGCCGTGCTCACCGGCGACACGGTGCTGGGCAGGGGCACCACCGTCGTCGCCCACCCGGACGGCCGGCTCGGCGACTACCTGGACTCGCTGCGCTCACTCGCCGAACTGCCACCCGGCACGGTGGTGCTGCCCGGCCACGGCCCGGAACTGCCCGACGCCGGCGACGCCGCCCGCGCCTACCTCGCCCACCGCGAGGAGCGGCTGGACCAGATCCGCGCGGCCCTGGCCGAACTCGGCCCGGACGCCACACCGAGGCAGGTGGTGGAGCGGGTGTACGCCGACGTGGACCAGGTGCTGTGGCCGGCCGCCGAACTGTCCGTCCAGGCGCAGTTGGAGTATTTGCGCGGCTAGTTGGGCAGGATCGGCATGACCACGTAGGTGAGCGCCAGCCCGTCCGGGTCCGGCTCGACCGCCGTCAAACCGGTGGCCCGCAGCCCCGACCGGATCGCCAGCCGCAGCTGCCGGCCGGCGAACACCCGCAGCGCGTCGACCAGGTAGCGCACCCGGTACGTCTGCGTCAGCGCCCCGGTCACCGTGGCCTTCACCGACTCGTCGGCCTCACCCAGGTCGGCGCCAGAGGCCCGCACCCGCACCTCGCCGTCGGCGACGTCCAACCCCACCGCGCCCCTCCCGTCCGCGAACAGGCCCACCCGCCGCACCGCGCCGAGCAGGTCGTCCGCCGGCACGACCACCGTGGCGTCACCGGCGAGGTCGAGATAGCGGCCCTCGTCCGGGAACGGCGTGGCCAGCAGGGCCGTGCCCACCTCGGCGTCCGCCCACGCCAGGACCGCCCGGTCGGTGTCCACGTGCAGGGCCACCTCGCCGGCACCCGCCGCCTGGCGCGCCACCTCGCCGGCCAGCGCACCGGGAATCAGCACGTCGACGGCGTCCCCGGCGGGCCGCCACGGCAGTTCCGCCACCGCCAGCCGGTACCGGTCCGTCGCCACCAGCCGCAGCACGTCACCGCTCGACCGCACGTGCACACCGCTGAACAGCGGCAGCGCGTCATCCCGCGACGCGGCACCGGCCACCACGCCCAACCCGCGCAGCAACGGCCCACCCGCCGCCCGACCGGCCAGCGCCGGCGGGTCCGCCACCCCCGGATGCAGGTCGACCTCCAGCAGCGGCAGCGCGAACCGCGCTCGAGGCGTGCGCACCACCAGCCGCGACCCCTCCACGGTCAGCCGCACGTCCGGCACGTCCAACGCCTTCAACGTCTCCGCCAGCGGCCGGCCCGGCACCAGCACCGCACCGGCCTCGTGCACCACGGCCGTCCGCCGCAACCGCACCGACCGCTCCCGATCCGTCGCCGCCAGTACCACACCGTCCGCGTCGGCGGTGAGCAGCAGGCCGGACAGCACCGGATCGAACGCCCGCGCCGGCAGCAGGCGCGCCACATCCGCGGTGGCCGCGGCCAGGATCGATGTCTGCGAGCTCAGGTCCATGCGCGGACCGTAGCCCCGGACGCCGACAGCCATCGGCCACATGGGACTGTCTGGTCTCGGTTCGGTAACGGGACACCCATCGTCCGGTGAAAATCCCGATGTCCACCAGGAGTTCCCGCCCGACCGGGTGAAAAGCCTTGAGCTGACCGGGTGTCGGCGTGTCATCGTGGACACAGCGGTCTCCCTCCGGTAACAGGTCGGGGCCTTCGACCGGAGGGGTGGGAGCGCGGCTTTTCACTCGGGGATTTCAGCCGCGCAGAAGGGAAGGACCGGTGCGCCACGTCGGGGGTGGCGCCCGGTCCTTGCCGATGGGCCTTTCCTGCTCGCGCTTCGCGCTTCGCCTGGTCGGCTTCGGGGTGTCTTGTGGGGGCCAAGCCCCCACGCCCCCGGCCGGCGGGGCTTCGCCCCCCGGACCCCCCTTGCTCGCTGGCGCTTCGCTCTTGCTCGCGCTTCGCGCATTGCGCTCTCGGAGTTGGTTGCTTGGGGTTGGGCGTTCGGTCTTGTTGGTGGTGGCGCTTTGTCCGGTCCGCGTCCTCAGCGGGCGCGGCGGGCCAGGCGTTCCGGGTCGAGGATCAGGACGCTCTTGCCCTCCAGGCGCAGCCAGCCGCGGTGGGCGAAATCAGCCAGTGCCTTGTTCACGGTTTCCCGGGAGGCGCCGACGAACTGGGCGATCTCCTCCTGGGTGAGGTCGTGGGTCACACGCAGCAGGCCGGCCTCCTGGCTGCCGAAGCGCTGCGCGAACTGGAGCAGCGCCCTGGCCACGCGGCCGGGCACGTCGGTGAAGATCAGCTCGGCGAGCATGTTGTTGGTGCGGCGCAGGCGCCGGGCGAGCACCCGCAGCAGCTGCTCGGCGATCTCCGGGCGCTTGTTGATCCACTCCCGCAGCGCACCGCGGTCCATCGCCAGCGCACGGACCTCGGTCACCGTGGTCGCGGTGGACGTCCTCGGGCCTGGGTCGAAGATGGACAGTTCACCGAACATGTCGGCGGGGCCCATGATGGCCAGCAGGTTCTCCCTGCCGTCCGGCGACTTGCGGCCCAGCTTCACCTTGCCGGACTGGATGATGTAGAGCCGGTCACCGGGTTCGCCCTCGGCGAAGATCACGTGACCGCGAGGGAATTCGACCGGATCCAGCGACTGGGCGAGCGCCTCCGCTGCCGCGGGCTCAACCCCCTGGAAGATGCCGGCTCGCGCCAGGGTCTCGTCCACGTCGTCCCTCCTGTCTGCACGCGACGGCCAGGACACCTCCGCGTTCGCGGGACTGCGGCGCCCTGCCGTCGATCACTACGGTGCAGTTTAGAGCGTGTTACGAGTCGGTACGCACGGCCGGCGTCCGAAACGCCGGAAGCGGGAGTCGATCAGACCCGAGCCCGTGGTCGGCGGGCCTTCGGCTTGGCCGGACGGCCGCCCAGGCGGCGCAGCCGGAACAGCTCCAGCGCCCTGCCGATGCCGTGGCCGTACAGCGCCTCGACCTCATCCGGCTGGGCCTGTTCGAGGAACTCCTCGACCTCGTTCTCCCGGATGGTCAGGTTCTTCAGACGCGCTTCCACCCGCTCCATGAACAACGCGAACAGCATGATCACCAGCGGGATGATCAACACGAACCAGTAAGTCATGGTGGCTCGATTCTCGCGTACGTCACCGGAAGCCGTTTGGTCGGGGGTACCCGCCCGGCACACGATCCCACCCACCACACCGACCGCTCACTCGCCACGCCCGTACGCTGGACGCGTGTCACCCGGTGTAGGTTCCAGCGCCACCATGTCCCGTGCGTCCGAGAGCAGGCTCGCCCTGGTCCGCAGAGCCCGGCGCATGACGAGGGTGCTGGCCGAGGAGTTCCCGGCGCCGCGCACCGAACTGGACTTCACCACACCGCTGGAGCTGCTGGTCGCCGTCGTGCTGTCCGCGCAGACCACCGACGTCCGGGTCAACCTGACCACGCCGGCGCTGTTCGCCCGCTACCGCACCGCCGCGGACTACGCCGGCGCGAACCGGGCGGAACTGGAGGAGCTGATCCGGCCCACCGGTTTCTACCGGAGCAAGGCGACGTCGCTGATCGGGCTGGGCGCCGCACTGGTGGAGCGGTTCGACGGCGAGGTGCCGGGCAACCAGGCCGATCTGGTCACCCTGCCCGGTGTCGGCCGCAAGACCGCGAACGTGGTGCTCGGCGACGCCTTCGGGGTACCTGGATTGACCGTGGACACGCATTTCGGCCGGCTGGTCCGCCGCTGGGGCTGGACCGAGGAACAGGACCCGGTGAAGGTCGAGCAGGCGGTCGGCGAGCTGATCCCGCGCAAGGAGTGGACGCTCCTGTCGCACCGGGTGATCTACCACGGCCGCCGGGTGTGCCACGCCAAGAAACCGGCGTGCGGCGTGTGCCTGCTGGCCAGCCAGTGCCCGGCGTTCGGCACCGGACCGGTGGATCCGGACAAGGCGGCCGCTCTGGTCAAGGGGCCGGAAACCGAGCATCTGCTCGCCCTGGCGCGGGAGCGCGACAGCGCCGCGTCCACCCGCCGTGCCGCGCGGGGGGCTCCGAGGGCGACGCGGTGACCGGGCGGGTGCGTGGGCCGCTGCGCTGGCTGGTGGCCGGCGTGGTGGTCGTCGCGGCCGTGGTGATCGCCGTGTGGCCCAGTGACCACGCGAGCACG
>DATEPR010000042.1:0-4316 GCA_035273045.1 Pseudonocardiaceae bacterium
GGCCCCGCGACCCGGCCCCGCCTTCCCGAGGACGGCCGCGCCGCCGCTGTCCCCGGTGGAGGCGCCGACCCAGGTGATCATGCTGGACGAGGCCGGCGGCGCCGCGCGGGCACCGGCGACGCCGTCGCTGGCCAGGGCCAGCGGATCGATGGTCATCGCGAACGCGGTCAGCCGGCTCACCGGTTTCCTGCGGCAGATCATGCTGGTCAGCGTCGTCGGCATCGGCGCGGTCAACGACTCCTACAACGTGGCCAACACGCTGCCCAACATCCTGTACGAACTGCTGCTCGGCGGCGTGCTGGCCAGCGTCGTCATCCCCACGCTGGTCCGTGCCCAGCACGAGGACGCCGACGGCGGCGAGGCGTTCACCCAGCGGCTGCTCACCCTGTCGTTCACCGTGCTGGCCGCCGGCACCGTGCTCGCCGTGGCGCTCGCGCCGCTGCTGACCAAGCTGTACTTCTCCAGCGGCGGCCAGGACGTCCCGGCCCTCACCACGGCGTTCAGCCGGCTGCTGCTGCCGGAGATCCTGTTCTACGGCCTGTTCGGGCTGTGGTCCGGCGTGCTGAACTCGCGGCACGTGTTCAAGCCGGGCGCGTGGGCGCCGGTGCTGAACAACGTGGTCATGTTCGCCACGTTCGCCGTGTACCTGGTGCTGCCCGGCGAGATCAGCCTGAACCCGGTGCGGATGGGCGAGCCGAAACTGCTGGTGCTGGGTGTCGGCACCACGCTGGGCATCGTGCTGCAGGCGCTGGTGCTGGTCCCGCCGCTGCTGCGGGTCGGCGTGCGGTTCCGCTGGCGCTGGGGCTGGGACCGGCGGCTGGGCACGTTCGGCCGGCTGTCCGGGTGGCTGGTGCTGTACACGTTGGTCAGCCAGGTCGCCTACGTCGAGCTGACCCGGGTGGCCACCGGCGCGGCCCCCGGCTCGTACACCATCTACTCGACGTCGTGGCTGCTGCTCCAGGTGCCCTACGGCGTGCTCGGCGTGTCCCTGCTGACCGCGATCATGCCGAGGATGAGCAAGGCGGCCGCGGAAGGTGATCTCGGCGGCGTGGTGGAGAACCTGTCCACCGGCAACCGGATGTCGTCGGTGCTGCTGATTCCGTTGTGCGCCATGATGACCGTGCTCGGCCCGCAGATCGGCGTCGCGCTGTTCGCGTTGCGGCACACCGAGACCGGCCACGCGGCGGTGATCGGCCTGACGCTCACCACGTCCGCGTTCGGCCTGGTGTTCTACGCGATCACCATGATGCAGCTGCGCG
Organism: Pseudonocardiaceae bacterium; assembly: GCA_035273045.1. Classification (GTDB taxonomy): domain Bacteria; phylum Actinomycetota; class Actinomycetes; order Mycobacteriales; family Pseudonocardiaceae; genus DATEPR01. Next base: position 1,260 of record DATEPR010000042.1, read on the forward strand.
CCTTCTACGCGCTCAACGACGCCCGCACGCCGACCGTGCTCAACGGCGTGATGGTGGTGGTGCGGCTGGCGCTGTTCTATCTCACCGCGCACGTGCTGGACCCGCACCACGTGGTGTACGGCCTGACGTTCGTCAACGCGATCAGCTACGTGATCGGCGCGATCGGCGGCGACCTGTGGCTGCGCCGCAAGATCGGTCCGCTGGACACCGGCCGCACGGTGCGCACCATGGTCAAGGTCGGCGTCGCGTCGGCCTGGGGTGCCGGCGCCGCGCTGTTGCTGGCCAAGGGAATCGAGGCGGTCATCCCGGTGTCCGCGCTGCTGGTCCGCGCGTGGGTGGTCATGGTGTTCGGCGCCCTGTTCGGGCTGGCTGTCACGTTCGGACTGATGACGCTGCTGGGCGTGGCGGAGATCCGGCCGGTGGTGCGGCGCCTGTCCGGCCTGCTGTCCCGCGGCTGACCAGCGGTGACCCCGGGCGTGACGTGTTCGGCGGGCCATGGTGGTTTTCCCGTAGGCTTGACACCGCGTAGCCGGCACGACGAGTCGCGGTGAGTGGGCCGATGGATTACCCAGCGGGGACGGGTGGCGCGAACGCCGGGTTCGGCGTGCGCGCGGCCGCGGCCACGATGCGACCCGGCGGTGTCGTCGGCGACCGCCGCTACCGGCTGCTCGCCCAGTTCGGCGAGGACCAGCGCGCCTCGGCCCAGTTCTGGCGGGCCAGGGACGGCCAACTGAACCGGGACGTCGCGCTCACCGTGCTGATCGGCGACCCGTCGGACGCCAAGGCCGCCGCGGACGCCAACCGCACCCTGGAACGCGCCATGCACGCCGCCACGTTCCAGCACCCCGGCGTGGCCCGCGTGCTGGACGTGCTCAGCCTGGGCAGCGGTGTGGTGCCCAGCGAGGGCGTCCTCGGCATCGTGGTCGCCGAGTGGACGCACGGCACCGACCTGCTGGACGTGATCAGCGACGGCCCGGTGCCCGCGACCACCGCGTCCCGGCTGCTGGAACCGCTCGCCTCCGCCGTGGAGAGCGCCCACCACGTCGGCCTGGTGCTCGGCGTCGACCACCCGCAGCGGGTCCGGGTCACCCCGGACGGCGCGCTGCGGCTGGCGTTCCCCGGTCCGCTGCCGCTGGCCACCCTGCGGGACGACGTGAAGGGCCTGGGCGCCCTGCTGTACCTGCTGCTCACCGGCCGCTGGGCGCTGCCGGACGGCCCGCAGGCGGTGCCCGGCGCGCCCACCGGACCGGACGGCAGCGTGGTCGCCCCGAACGTGCTGCGCCCGATGGTGCCGCCCGAACTGTCCAGCCTCGCGGTGCGCAGCATGGAGGACACCGCAGTCGGCGGCATCCGCACCAGCGCGGCGATCCTGCGCGTGCTGGACCGGGTGGCCGAGGCCGAGGCGGCCACCACGATGCTGCCGCCGGTGCCGGAGGGCACCAAGCCGCGCAAGGACGACGGGGTCTGGATCACCAAGCGGCCGGTGCACACCCGCACGCAGAAGCGCAGGCTCGCGGTCTTCGTCGGCCTGCTGTCGGTCCTGACGATCGGCATCGTGGTCTGGCTGATCTCGTCGCTGATCGGCTTCTTCTCGACGTCGGACGACACGGCGGGCGGCCCGGCGCCCACCCCGGTCACCACCCAGCAGGCCACCCAGACGACGCCGCCACCGCCCACCACGTCGGCCACGCCGACCGCGGGGTCGGCCGTGCCGGCGACGTCGATCACCGAGTTCAACGTGCCCGGCCACACCGACGACAACCCGGGCTCGCTGCCCCGGCTGATCGACGGCGACCCGAACACGACGTGGAAGACCGACAACTACTTCCAGCCGTTCCCCACGCTCAAACCGGGCATCGGCCTGGTGGCGACGTTCGCCCAGCCGGTGCGGCTCGCCGAGGTGGACATCGACTCGCCCAGCCCGGGCACCGTGGTGCAGATCAGGGTGGTGCAGTCGGTGAACCCGCCGGACGTCAACGCGACCCAGCTGATCGGCCAGGCCACCCTGATCAACGGGCACACCGAGATCCGGTTGGCCCCGATGCAGCCCAGCCAGTACGTGATGGTGTGGATCACCAAGCTGGCCGGCGGCGGCAGCCACAACGAGTCGGCCATCGGAGAACTGACCTTCCGCAAGGCGCACTGACCGGCCGCCCGTCACCACCCGAAAAGTGATGATCGTCACTATCGATATCCTGCGGCGGTGACCGCCGCCGCCAGCTCGGACGCCGACCTCATCGCGGCCCACGCCGCGGGTGATCCCCACGCATTCGCGGAACTGGTGCGCCGGCACCGGGACCGCATGTGGGCCGTCGCCCTGCGCACCCTGCGGGACCCGGAGGAGGCGGCGGACGCCCTGCAGGAGGCCTTCATCTCCGCGTTCCGCGCCGCCGGGTCGTTCCGCGCCGAGTCCCAGGTGACCACCTGGTTGCACCGCATCGTGGTGAACGCCTGCCTGGACCGGGTCCGGCGGCGCCAGGCCAGGCCGACGGTACCGCTGCCGGAGACCGGACCCGGCGAGCCGGCCGCGGACGGCGACGCCATGGCCGACCGGGAGACCCGCCTGGTGGTGAACGAGGCGCTGGCCGCGCTGCCCGAGGAGCAGCGGGTGCCGATCGTGCTGGTGGACGTGGAGGGGTACTCGGTCGCCGACACCGCGAAGCTGCTCGGCATCGCCGAGGGCACCGTGAAGAGCCGGTGCGCCCGGGGCCGGGCGAAGCTGGCCAAAACTCTCGGGCACCTGCGGAACCCGAGTGCGGATGCGAACGTCCCAGATGACGCGGTTGACACAACAGTGCGGCACAGGCAGGGGACACGTCAGTGGGAGGGCCGATGACGGGCATCGACCGGCGTGGCGACGCGCCGATGGGGCCGCCGTGGCCGGTTGACGTGCTGGCCGACCTGCATGCCGGTGCGCTGGACCCGGCCGTTTCGGACGACCTGTGGTCCCGGGTGCGCCGCGACCCGGACGCGGTGACGGTACTGGCCGCGCTGGACGCCACCCGGGCCGAACTGGCCGGCGTCGCGGCGCGGCCGGCGCCCCCGATGCCCGAACAC
>DATEPR010000043.1:0-6150 GCA_035273045.1 Pseudonocardiaceae bacterium
TGGACGGGAACGGCCGCGCCGTCGTTCCCTCAGCGCGGGGCGAGTCGGCGTAACACCCGCGCGGGCCGGCTATTCGCCGGCAGGTCATGCCGCGAAAGCCTCGGGGTGGCGGGAGAGTTCGGTGCGGGTGCGGCGGATGTGGCCGGCCAGGTAGCGTTCGGCGTCGGCCGGGTCGCCGCGGCGCATGGCCTCGATGAGCAGGTTGTGTTCGGCGTGGGCGACCCAGCGGTGGCTCAGGCCGGTGATCGCCAGGTAGGCGCGGCGGTAGTGCTGCGTGGAGTTCCACAGTCGGACGATCATCGACGTGAGCAGTTCCTGGTCGCACGTGGAGTACGTGAGCAGGTGGAACTCGCGGTCCAGTGCCACGAACTCGCCGACCTCCGTGCCCGCCTCGATCCGCTTCTCCAGGTCCACGAGCCGGTCCAGCAGTGTCGCGTCGACCCGCGGCAGGCCGTCGACCAGCGCCAGCGGTTCGACCCGTTCCCGGATCTGGTAGAGCATGTCGACCTGGCGCATGGTCAGCGCCGGCACCCTGGCGCCCCGGTTGGCGCTGTGTTCGGTGAGGCCCTCGGCCTCCAGTATGCGCAGCGCCTCGCGCACCGGCAGCCGGCTGGCGCCCAGCCGCGCGGCCACGTCCTCCTGCCGGATCCGCTCGCCCGGGCCGATCCGGCCGCTGAGGATCTCCGCGCGCAGGTAGGCGGCGATGCGCTGGCTGGCGACCTCGGGTGCGCTGGTGGTCACCGCGCCGTCCTGTCGAACGCCTTGCCGTTCGGGTAGGACACCAGTTCGAACTGCATTCCCCAGGGCGCCAGGAAGTAGATCCAGCGCTGGCCCTCGCTCGGCCCGCTGCTGGCGGTCGGTTCGCCCAGTACGCGAACGCCCTTGGACCGCAGATAGTCCACGGCGGCATCCAGGTCGTCCACGTAGAACGCGACGTGGTGGCCGCCGACGTCGCTGTTGCGCGGCGGCTCGGTGGCCTGGTCGGGCGCCTCGTACTGGAACACCTCGAAGATCGCCTGGCCGCCGCACCGGAAGAAGTGCAGTTGCCGCATCACGGCCCTGGGGTGCACGTTCAGGTGCTCGGCCATCCAGTCGTCGTCGTGCACGAAGGGGCCGAGCGTGTACATGTACTCGCAGCCCAGCACGTCTACCAGGAACTCAGAAGCCGCCGCGAGGTCGGGCACGGTGATCCCGATGTGGTCGACCCTGGTCAGGCCCGGTACGCCGCCCATGTAGCCTCCCTTGATCCTGGATTGGATCCAACTTATCCTAACGAGCAGTCGAACCGCGGGCTACGACCACAGAATGGATCCATTCGTGACCCAACATCGTTCACTCGTCCCGGCGGTGCCGTGGACCGGGATCGTCACGTCCGACGACGACTGGGACGCGGCCGACCCGGCCCTGCTGACCGCCGCCTACGGGCAACTGGTGCTGATCCGCGCGTTCGAGGAGTACGTCCTGGCCGCCGCCGCGGACGGCCTGGTGCACGGCCCGGCGCACTCCAGCATCGGGCAGGAGGGCGGCGCGGTCGGTTCGGTGCTCGCCCTCACCGCGGACGACACGGTGAACGGCTCGCACCGCGGTCACCACCAGTTCCTGGCCAAGGCCCTGGCCTACGTCGAACCCAAGGGCATCGACCCGACCGCCGACTACTCCGACGACGTCCGGGACGTCGTACTCCGCACCTTCGCCGAGATCTGCGGCCTGGACCGGGGCTGGAGCCACGGCCGGGGCGGCTCGATGCACCTGAAGTGGCAGCGGGCCGGCGCGATCGGCACCAACGCGATCGTCGGCGGCGGTGTGCCGCAGGCGCTCGGTTCGGCGTGGGCGCACCGGCACGCCGGCACCGACGCCGTCGCCGTCACGTACTTCGGCGACGGCGCGATCAACATCGGGTCCACATTGGAGTCCTTCAATCTCGCGGCGGCCTGGCGGCTGCCGGTCTGCTTCTTCGTGGAGAACAACCGCTACGCGGTGTCGACCACGGTGGACGAGGCCACCGGCGAATCCCGGCTGTCCGCCCGCGGCCCCGGTTTCGGCCTGCCGAGCTGGCATGTCGACGGCATGAACGTGCTCGCCGTGCACCTCGCCATGTGCGAGGCGGTCGAACACATGCGCGCCGGCAACGGTCCCACCCTGGTCGAGGCCGAGACGTACCGCTACTTCCACCAGAACGGCCCGTTCCCGGGCAGTGCCTTCCGCTACCGCACCCGCGAGGAGGAGGCGCGGTGGCGGGCGCGGGACCCGATCCAGCAGCTGGCCGGTCATCTGGTCCGGCGTGGCCTGCTGACCGAGTCGGCCACCGAGGACGCCACCCGGCGGGCCGCCGACCTGATGGCCGAGATCGGCTCGCGGGTGTTCCAGCCGCTGCCCGGCGGCAAACCCGGCCAGCGCGAGGTCAAGCCGACCGAGTGGCCGGACCCGGCGTTCGTGGACGTCGGCGTGCGCGGCGACCTGAGCGAGTTCACCGGCGCCGCAACGGAAGTTCCCGCCGGCCCGACAAAGGAGACTACGTTCGTCGAGGCCGTGTCCGGCGTGATGGCCAGGCGGATGGCCACCGACGAGCGGATCGTGGTGCTGGGGGAGGACGTGCACCGGCTCAACGGCGGGACCAACGGCGCCACCCGTGGCCTGAAGGAGGCCCACCCGGACCGGGTGCTCGGCACCCCGATCAGCGAGAACGCGTTCACCGGCCTGGCCGGCGGCATCGCCCTGGACGGCCGGTACCGGCCGGTGGTCGAGCTGATGTACTCCGACTTCCTGTGGGTCGCCGCCGACCAGCTGTTCAACCAGATCGCCAAGGCACGCCACATGTACGGCGGCACCACGGCCGTGCCGCTGGTGCTGCGCGCCAAGGTCGCCATGGGCACCGGTTACGGGTCACAGCACTCCATGGACCCGGCGGGAATCTTCGCCACGGCGCCCGGCTGGCGGATCGTCGCACCGTCCACCCCGTCCGACTACATTGGACTGATGAACAGCGCGCTGCGCTGCCAGGACCCGGTCGTGGTGCTGGAACACGTCGACCTCTACCCGACCACCGGCCAGGTGCCGGACGGCGACTGGGACCACTGCCTGCCGGTCGGCAGGGCGTCGGTGCGGCGCACCGGGTCGCAGGTGACCATCCTGTCCTACCTGGCCATGACCGGGTACGTGCTGGACGCCGTCGAGCAGGTCGGGAACGTGGACGCCGAGGTGATCGACCTGCGCTGGCTGGACCGGGCCAGCCTGGACTGGGACACCATCGGCGAGAGCGTCCGCAAGACCAACCACGTGGTCATCGCCGAACAGGGACCGATCGGCACCTCCTACGGCGGTTGGCTGGCCGACGAGATCCAGCGCCGCTGGTTCGACTGGCTCGACCACCCGGTGCGGCGGGTCACCGGCGGCGAGGCGTCGCCGTCCATCAGCAAGGTGCTGGAGCGGGCGGCCATGGCGCGCAGCGAGGAAGTCGCCGCCCTGCTCACCGAGATCGCGGGGTACTGACCGTGCCGCACCTGCTGCGCGTGCCGGAGATCGCCGCGAACACCACCGAGGGCACCCTGCTGTCCTGGCCAGTGGCCGAGCGCGACGCCTACTCCCGGTCCGACGTGATCGCCGTGCTGGAGACGTCCAAGGCGGTCGTCGACATCGAGGCCGAGTCGGACGGCGTGCTGCTGAAGCGGCTCGTCGCCGAGGGCACCGACGTCGGCGTCGGCGAACCCATCGCGCTGCTCGCCGCGCCCGGCGAGTCGGTCGACGACCTGGCCGCCGCCCTGCGTGACCTGGGCGTCGGCGCACCAGCGTCGACACCAGCTCCGGCCCCTGCCGCGCCCGCCACGCCGGACGGGCAACGGCTGTTCGCCAGCCCGATCGCCCGGCGGCTGGCCCGCGAGGCCGGCATCCCGCTCACCGACCTGACCGGCACCGGCCCCAACGGCCGCATCCTGCGCCGCGACGTCCAGCAGGCACTCGACCGCCGCCCGGCCGAACCCGCACCAGCACCGGCTCCGGCACCAGCACCGCCGGCCGCCGGCTACGTCGACGTGCCGCACAGCAAGGCCCGCCGAGCCGTGGCCGAACGGATGTCCGAGAGCAAGCGCACCGTCCCGCACTTCTACCTGCGCGGCACGGCCAAGGTGGACCGGCTGCTCGCGCTGCGCCGCGAGTTGAACGAGTCCGACCCGCCGGTCAAGGTCTCGGTGAACGACCTGATCGTCAAGGCGGTGGCCCGCGCGCACGTGCTCGTGCCGGCGATGAACGTGATCTGGACGCCGGACGCGATCCGCCGGTACGAGACGGTCGACGTGGCCGTGGCGATCGCGACCGAACGTGGCCTGGTCACCCCGGTGCTGCGGTCGGTCGAGTCGACCGGCATCGCCACGATCGCCGGGCGGATGCGTGATCTCGTCGAGCGGGCCGGCGCCGGGCGCCTCCAGCAGCACGAACTGGAGGGCGGTGCGGTGACCGTCAGCAATCTCGGCATGTACGGCACCGAGGAGTTCGCCGCGATCGTCAACCCGCCGCACTCGTCGATCGTCGCGGTCGGCGCGGTCCGGGAGGAGCCCATCGCCCAGGACGGCGAGGTCCGGGTGGGCTCGGTGCTGACCTGCACGGTGTCGGTCGACCACCGTGCCGTCGACGGCGCGCTCGCCGCCGAGTGGATGCGGGCGTTCGTGTCGACGCTCGAACATCCGATCCAGATCCTGGCCTGAAAGGACGTGTGATGGAGCAGCAGATCAGTTACGTTCCGCTGGAGCAGATGGACGAGCGGATGCGCGCGGAGATGGCCCGCTGTGCCCGGGAGGGCACACCGCGCCCGGAGAGCTCCGCCGTCCGCGCGCACGCGCCCAACGCGTTCTGGGCGTTCGCCGACTCGTGGCGGACCGTGTTCCACGAAGGCGTGTGCGACCACGCGATCAAGGACCTGTGCCGGGTGTACATCTCGCGCACGGTGAAGTGCGAGTACTGCGGCAACCAGCGGTCGATCAAGGCGAACGCCGCCGGCCTGAGCGAGGCGCAGTACGACGAGCTGCTGAACTTCGAGAGTTCGGACCGCTACGACGACCGGCAGAAGGCCGCGCTCGCCTACGCCGAGGCCATCGCGTGGGGCACCAACAGCCCCGAGCTGTGGCAGCGGCTGCACGCCCACTTCTCCGAACCGGAACTGGTGGAGCTGGGCTGCTTCATCGCGCTGACGTTCGGCCAGCAGAGCTGGATCCGGCTGCTGGGCATCGAGCACCACCAGTACCTTGCCGGTACGTCGGCGTCCATGGCGCCCGGTTTCGAGGACGCCCAGTCGGCGGCGGCGTCGCGGTCGTCGGCCGACTACTGGGCGGCGAAACCGGCCCGCTGAGAATTCTGCTGACAGGATGTCGACGACCGGCTCCTGGCTCCGACCCATGGCTGACCCCGCCAGCCAGGCGGCCGAGAGTCGAAGGAGACGATCATGAAGTACATGGCCATCATCTACGGCAACAAGGCGATGTGGGACTCGTTCCCCGCGGACGTGGCGGCGAAGGCCATCGCCGAGGTGGACGCGTTCAACCGCAAGCACGGCGAGACCGGGCACCTGCTCGGTGCCTACGGCCTGGGTGACGAGACCACCGCCAAGGCCGTCCGGGTCCACGACGGCGTGCCCGCGATCACCGACGGCCCCTACATCGAGGCCAAGGAGTACGTGTCCAGCTACTTCCTGCTGGACGTGGACAGCGAGGACGAGGCGCTGGCCATCGTCGCCGAGTACCCGTTCGCGTCGTACGCCGCGGTGGAGGTGTGGCCGGTCCTGCACGAGTTCGACCCGGCCAAGTGACACCGGACCGCCCGATCGAGGACCTGCTGCGCGAACTCGCGCCGCAGGTCCTCGGCGCCCTCCTGCGCCGCCACCAGGCACTGGACCTGTGCGAGGACGCCGTTCAGGAGGCACTGCTCGCCGCGGCCACGGACTGGCCGCACGACGGTGTGCCGGACAGTCCGCGTGCCTGGCTGATCACCGTCGCGACCCGGCGGCTGATCGACCAGGTGCGCAGCGAGAGTTCGCGCCGCGCCCGCGAGGACCGGATCGCGTTCGGCGCGCCACCGGCCGAGCTGAGCCGGTTCCCCGGTGCCGACGAGCCCGACCCGGACCGGGACGACACCCTTCTGTTGCTGCTGCTGTGCTGCCACCCG
>DATEPR010000044.1:0-4136 GCA_035273045.1 Pseudonocardiaceae bacterium
CGGCTGGGTGTAGATCGCCGTGTGCACGTCGATGCCCAGCGCCGCCGACGTCACCCCGGCCAGCCGGCCCGTCGCCGTGAACAGGCCCCCGACCAGCGCCTCCGCCACGTCGTTCGGCATCTTCGTGCTGGCCAGCAGGAAGTTCGGCACGATCAGCGTGGTCACCGACGGGCTGCCCTTCTGGTAGAAGCCGGCGGGCACCAGCCCCGTGCCGTACACCGGGTAGTTCGTCAGCATGGTGCGCAGCACGCCGGACGGGTCGGCGCCCAGGTCGAGCAGCCGGAACGGGACGCGCATGTTCTTGATGCCGGCCGTGGGCAGGCCGCCGGACCAGAAGAACGCGTCGATCCGGCCGGCCTCCATGGCCTTGATCGAGTCGTTCAGGCTCAGTTCGACGGCCGTCACGCCGTGCACCCGGGCGGCGGGCAGCAGGCGGTCGGCCACCACCTGGACCTGCGAGCCCGCCGGCCCGATCGACACCCGGTGGCCGGCCAGGCCGGCCAGGTCGTGGATGGGGACGCCGGCCCGCACCACCACCTGGATGTAGTCGTCGTAGATCCGGGCCAGGGCGCGCAGCGGGTACCGCCCCTGGCTCAGGTCGCCGATCACGTCGGCGTCGGCGAACCCGACGTCGGCCCTGCCCTGTTCCAGTTGGGTGATGTTGGCCAGGCTGCCCGCCGTCGTCCGCACGGCCGGCCGGGGAATGCCCAGCTGACCGGCCCAGACGCCGGCCAGTTGGGAGCCGAGCTGGTAGTAGACGCCGTCGCTGCTGCCGGTCGCGATGGTCAGGCGCAGCCCGTCGAACCGGCCGCGGCACCCGGCCAGCGTGCCCGCCGCGACCAGCGCGACGACCGCCAGCAGGAGCGCACGGACCGACCGCGACATCGGCCCATAGTGCCAGGACTACCCTTGGTTCCGTGGGCGAATCGGCTGCCAGGAGTTACGAGATCCGCACGTTCGGCTGCCAGATGAACGTGCACGACTCGGAACGGCTGGCCGGCCTGCTGGAGAGCGCGGGCTACACACCGGTGGCCGGTGACGGCACACCGGACGTCGTCGTGTTCAACACCTGCGCCGTCCGGGAGAACGCGGACAACAAGCTGTACGGCAATCTCGGCCACCTCTACCCGGTCAAGCGGGCCAACCCGGACATGCAGATCGCCGTCGGCGGCTGCCTGGCGCAGAAGGACCGGGGCGAGATCGTCAGGCGGGCGCCGTGGGTGGACGTCGTGTTCGGCACGCACAACATCGGCTCGCTGCCGACCCTGCTGGCCCGTGCCCGGCACAACGCCCGCGCCGAGGTGGAGATCCTGGAGTCGCTGGAGGTGTTCCCGTCGACGCTGCCGGCCCGGCGCGACTCGGCGTACTCCGGCTGGGTGTCCATCTCGGTGGGCTGCAACAACACCTGCACGTTCTGCATCGTGCCGTCGTTGCGCGGCAAGGAAGCCGACCGCCGGCCAGGTGACGTGCTGGCCGAGGTCGAGGCACTGGTCGCGGAGGGCGTGCTGGAGATCACGCTGCTCGGGCAGAACGTGAACTCCTACGGCGTCGAGTTCGGCGACCGGGCCGCGTTCGGCAAGCTGCTGCGCGCCTGCGGCGACATCGACGGCCTGGAGCGGGTCCGGTTCACCTCGCCGCATCCCAAGGATTTCACCGGCGACGTGATCGCCGCGATGGCCGAGACCCCGAACGTGTGCCACCAGTTGCACATGCCGCTCCAGTCCGGTTCGGACAGTGTGCTGCGCGCCATGCGCCGCTCCTACCGGTCCGAGCGCTACCTGGGCATCCTCGCCGACGTGCGGGCCGCGATGCCGGACGCCGCCATCACCACCGACATCATCGTCGGCTTCCCCGGCGAGACCGAGGCCGACTTCGAGGCGACGCTGGACGTGGTGCGGCAGGCCAGGTTCGCGGGCGCGTTCACGTTCCAGTACTCCAGGCGGCCCGGCACCCCGGCCGCCGAACTGCCCGGCCAGGTGCCCAAGCAGGTCGTCCAGGAGCGGTACGACCGGCTGGTCGCCACGCAGGAGGAGATCTCCTGGGAACTCAACCGGGCGCTGGTCGGCACCACCGTGGAGGTGCTCGCCGCCGAGGGCGAGGGCCGCAAGGACGCCGCCACCCACCGGATGAGCGGCCGGGCCAGGGACGGCCGGCTGGTGCACTTCACGCCCGGCACCGCGGCGATCCGCCCCGGCGACGTGGTCACCACGACGATCACCTACGGCGCCCCGCACCACCTGGTGGCCGACGGCCCGGTCAGGCACCACCGCCGGACCAGGGCCGGCGACAACTGGGCGGACGGCGTCCGGCCCAGGACGTCCGGGGTGAGCCTCGGGCTGCCGGCGTTCGGCAGGCCCACCCCGTCGAGCACGGAAGGATGCGCTGTCCGATGACCGACGAGTCCCCCGAGCCCGCGGACGAGCGGCGCGACCGGGACGACATGGCCGCGCTGAAGGCGCAGGTCGACCAGGTGGAGAACCGGCTGCTGCGGCGCATCGACCCCGGCGGCCTGGCCATGGTGATCGCCGTGTGCGTGCTCGTGCTGGCGGTGTGCGCCGCGCTGCCGTGGGTGGGTGGCGTGCCCGGCTGGCAGGTGCTCGTCGACCAGGGTGGCGACCAGGGCAAGACGGACATCCTGCCGAGGGTGTTCGCGATCGGCGTGTTCGTGTTCGGGTTCCTCGGTTCGGCGTTGTCGCTCGGCCTGCGCCGCTGGAGCGTGGCGTGGGTGTCGACGCTGGGCAGCGGCCTGTTCACCGTGCTGGGCCTGGTGTCCATCTGGTCGCAGCAGACCACCACGAGTCATCTGGCCGGTCCCGGGCCGGGTGCCGGCCTGATCGTGTCGGTGCTGGCCATGCTGGTGCTGGTGATCGCATGGGTCCGGGTGGTGTGGACCCGCCCCGGCGGCGTGTTCGACAACCGTCCCGCCGACTCCTAGCGCCGAATCAGCCGAGATCGTCGAACTGTCCGTGCCGGCCGGCGCCCGCGGCGAACCGGCCGGCGCCGGCGAGCGTGTCGGCGGCCAGCGACGTCACGCCGTGCCGGTACTCGCCGGCCATGGCGTCGGCCTCGGCCAGGCCGTCCTGTTCCAGCACGGACAGCCGGTCCTCGCGCAGGCAGGTCTGCGGGAACGCGGCCAGCTCGGCGGCCAGCCGTTCGGCCTCGGCCCGCGCCCGCCCGGTCGGCACCACGCGGTTGACCAGGCCCATCGACAGCGCCTCGGCGGCGCCCACCGGCCGGCCGGTGAGGATCATGTCCATCGCCCTGCTGGTGCCGACCAGCCGGGGCAGCCGCACCGTGCCGCCGTCGATCAGCGGCACGCCCCACCGCCGGCAGAACACGCCGAACACGGCGTCCTCCTCGGCGACCCGCAGATCGCACCACAACGCCAACTCCAGCCCGCCCGCCACGGCGTACCCGGACACGGCGGCGATCACCGGTTTGGCCAGCCGCAGCCGGGTCGGCCCCATCGGCCCGTCGCCGTCCGGCGCCACCCGGTTGCCGTGCCCGGCCGCGACCGCCTTCAGGTCGGCGCCGGCGCAGAACGTGCCGCCGTCCCCGTACAGCACCGCGACGGCCGCGTCGCCGGCCTCGAACTCGCGGAAGGCGTCGGCCAGTTCCCGCGCGGTCGCCGCGTCCACCGCGTTGCGCACCTCCGGTCGGGACAGCACCACCGTGGTCACGTCGCCGACCCGCTCACTCGTCACGGACATGGCCGCCACCCTACGGACGGGCGATCCGGAACAGCCGTTCGGCGTTGCCGCCCATGACCAGGGCGCGTTCGTCGTCGGTCAGGTCGATCCGCGCCGCCCTGCGGTGTTCGAACCGGGCGTCGAACCGGGGCGCGAAACTGCCGAACAGCAAGCGGTCCGCGCCGAACTTGCGGGCGATCAGGGCCAGGTAGTCGTCCCGGTACATGCCATTGGTCAGCACACACGTCCGCGTCCCGGCCAGTGCCTGGTGGACGCCGAGCTGGCCGCCGCCGGAGATGTTCAGCACCCCGCCGTTGGTCATCACCACCGGCACTTCCGGGCACCACTGGGCGAACCGGGCCACCTGCGGCGCCTCGGACTGCCACGGAAACCCCGCCGCGACCACCACCGGCACGCCCAGTTCGCCGGCCCGCTCGGCGATCGGTC
>DATEPR010000045.1:0-3604 GCA_035273045.1 Pseudonocardiaceae bacterium
GGCCAGGTGGCGGCCGCGGCGCAGGCGGTGCGCGGGCTCTGGCGCAGCCCGGTGGCGTGGCTGGTCACCGGTTTCATGGGTCTCCAGTCGCTCGCGTTCTACGCCACGACCGCGTACCTGCCCTCCGTGCTCACCGACGCGGGCCTGTCGCCGGCCGTGGCCGGGTGGCTGCTGTCGCTGGCCAATCTGCTGGGCATCGTGGCGGCGCTCACCGCGCCGACGCTGGCGGTCCGGTCGGGCAGAGCCGGACTGGTCGTGGTCGTCATCGCCGTGTTCGCCGCGGGCGGGCTGGCCGGGCTCATCGCCGCGCCGGCCGCCGGCGCGTACCTGTGGGTCGTGTTGCTGGGCTTCGCGCAGACCGGCGCGTTCGCGCTGGCCATGCTGTTCATCGTGCTGCGGGCACCGGACGGCCGGCACGCGGCGCAGCTGTCCAGCATGGTGCAGTCGGCCGGCTACCTGCTGGCCGCGCTCGGGCCACTGGCCACGGGCGCCGTGCACCAGGCGACCGGCGGCTGGACCGCGCCGCTGGTGCTGCTGCTCGTCCTGCTGCTGCCGCAGACCGCGGCCGGGCTGGGTGCGGCCAGGAACCGTCACGCCACCGGCACGTGAGCCGGTTCAGCGCCGGTCGACCAGGTCGGATTCGTAGGCGAAGATCACGGCGTGCACCCGGTCGCGGAGGTCCAGTTTCCGCAGCAGGCTGGCCATGTGGGTCTTCACCGTGTGCTCGGTGATGCGCAGGGTGGTCGCGATCTCCGCGTTCGACTGTCCCTTCGCGACCAGCAGGAGCACTTCGCGTTCCCGGTCGGTGAGCAGGCGGACCCGGCCGTCCGCCTGGCGTCGCTCGCTGCCCCGGCCACGGGCGAACAGGTCGATCAGCCTGCGCGTCACCGACGGGGCCAGCAGGGCGTCGCCGGCCGCCACCGAGCGCAGCCCGTTGATCAGGTCCTCCGGCCTGGCGTCCTTCAGCAGGAACCCGCTGGCACCCGCCGTGAGCGCGTTGAACACGTACTCGTCCTGGTCGTAGGTGGTGAGGACGAGGACGCGGGGTGCGCGGTCGCCGTTGGCGATGCGGCCGGTGGCCGTGATGCCATCGGTGCCGGGCATCCGCACGTCCATCAGCACCACGTCGGGGTGCAGCCGCGCGGCCGTGGCCACCGCGTCGTCGCCGTCGACCGCCTCGCCGACCACCTCGATGTCCCGCTGGGTGCTCAGCAGCGTCCGGATTCCGGCGCGAACCAGTGGCTGGTCGTCGCAGATCAGCACGCGGACCGTCATCGCGTGCCCACGACGGGCGCCGGCGCCGCGGCGTCGAGGACGGGCAGCACGGCACGCAACTCGAACCCGCCGCCGGGCAGGGTCCCGGTGTGCAGGTGCCCGCCGTAGCCGCTGACCCGTTCGCGCAACCCGGTCAGGCCGTGACCACCGGGACCGGGCAGCCGCACCGCACGTGGCGGACCGTCGTCGGTGATCGTCACCGCCAGGCTGTCCTGCTCCCGCCGCAGCGTCACGTGAGCCACCCTGGCCGCCGAGTGGCGGGCGACGTTGGTCAGACCCTCCTGGACGATCCGGTACACGGCCAGGCCCAGGCTGTGCGGCAGCGGGCCGGGCGTTCCGTCGACGGTCACCGCCACGCCGGCCGAGCCCAGCCGGTCCACCAGGTCCGGCAACCGCTCGATGCCGGGCAGCGGCGCCGCGCCGTCCGGGCTGGACCGGATCACGCCCAGCGCCTGCCGGATCTCGACCATCGCCTGCCGGCCGGCCGTCTCGATCCCCTGCAGCAGCTCGACGCCGGGCATCTGACCGGCCTCGGCGAGCATCCGGGCCGCACCCGCCTGGAGCGTCACCACGCTGATGTGGTGGGCGGTGATGTCGTGCAGCTCGCGGGCGATGCGGGCACGTTCCTCGGCCGCGACGGCACGGTCGTGCTCGGCCTTCTCGGTTTCCAGTGCGGCCGCCCTGGCCGCACTGGACTCGTCCCTGGTCCGCATCGTCTCGCCGAGCGCCCACGCCGTGACCAGGAACGCCCCGGCCAGCAGTGCGTTGCGTTCCGAGTCCGGTGCGATGGGGCCGGTCCACAGCAACGGCAGGCACAAGGCGATCACCGAGGTGCCCAGCGCCATCCGCCCCTGGTGCCGGTCCCGGCGGGTCACGGTGAACAGCGCCATCAGCGGGGCGATCAGCCCGAGGGTCATGTCAGCCGTGGTCACCCCGTCGCCGAACGGATTGAACGGGAACGGCGTGCCGAGCAGGATCAGCGCGCAGATGGTCGTCACGCACCACACCTGTGGCGGATACTGGGTGCGCCACAGCAGCGACAAGGTCAGCACCGCACCCAGGACGAACACCACGATCACCGCGCCCGGGAAGCCGGTGTCGTCGCGGTGGGTCGCCACGAACACCAGGAACAGGGCGACCGCCAGCACGCCGTCGCGCACCGCCCACGGCCGCCCGGCGGCCCGCTGACCAGCGTTCATGGGCGACAGGCTACCGGCCCGGCCATTCGACCCGCCTCGCTCCACGGGACCAGTCCGGGTCGCTCTCCGGAGTGAGCACGTCGCCGTCACGGGCAGCACCGGAATCATTCGCCAAGCCGATGCGCTCGGTTGAAACCGTCCCCCACACTTGGCCGCATGCGACCCGCCACCTCGATGGTCCACCTCGATCGCACGGCGCTGACCTCTGCGCTGATCCGGCTGCTCGCCAGGCGGACACGCTACCTGGAGAAGGAGATGCTGGGCCTGCGGCAGATCGTCGCCAGCGGCGACGTCTGCGTGGACATCGGCGCGGCCGCCGGGCTCTACACCGTCGTGCTCTCCGAGCTGGTCGGCGCGACGGGCCACGTGCTCAGGGTCGAGCCCCTGCCCTTCGTGCATCCACTGTGGACCCGGCTGCTGCGGGCCGGTGGCAACGTGTCCCACCACGCCGTGGCGCTGGGCGCCGAACCGAGCCAGGGCACCATGAGCGTGCCGATGGGCCGGTACGGCCTGGTCACCGGGCGTTCGTTCCTCGCGTGGCGCACCAACGGCGTCGGCTCGAACAGCGAGTTCGCCGGCCACGTCGAGGTCAACGTCAAGGTCGACACCCTCGACGCGCTGTGCGCCAAGGCCGAGCTGAGCCGGCTGGACTTCCTGAAGATCGACGTCGAGGGCGCCGAACTGCACGTGCTGGCCGGCGGCGCCGGGGTCATCGAGAAGTTCCGGCCGGCGATCCTGGTCGAGATCGAGGCACGGCACCTGCACCGCTACGGGCACTCGGTCGGGACCGTCGTCGACTGGCTGCGGCAACGCGGCTACACCATGCACCGCTGGCTGGACGGCTGGCGGGAGACCACCGAGGTGTCCGACCAGCAGCGCAACTACCTGTTCCGGGTGCCGTGACCGGACCGCTCGCCGGCCAGCTATCCAAAATAGACACCCTTGCCCGGGTCACCGATCGCCGGGGCGGCCGCTCCGCCGCGCGTTCCCATGTGGACGCCCAGCGGATAGTCTTGCCCGATGACCGTCGTGGACTGGCTGCTCGACTCCGATCCCGCCCTGCGCTGGCAGGTGATGCGCGACCTGACCGACGCGCCGGCCGCCGACGTCGCCGCCGAGCGCGGCCGGGT
>DATEPR010000046.1:0-3632 GCA_035273045.1 Pseudonocardiaceae bacterium
GCCGACATGGGCGCCTACCTGCGCCTGGTCACTCCGGGCGTGCCGATCCTGGGCGCGTTCATGTACAACGCGATCTACAAGTTCCCCGCGTACCACTTCTCGTGCACGAACGTGTTCACCAACAAGACCCCGACCGACGCCTACCGGGGTGCCGGCCGGCCGGAGGCCACGTACGCCATCGAGCGGCTGATGGACGAGCTGGCCGCCGAGATCGGCGCCGACCCGATGGAGGTGCGCCGCCGCAACTGGATCAAGCACGAGGAGTTCCCGTTCACCACGGTGTGCGGCCTGGTCTACGACTCCGGCAACTACGAGGCCGCCACCGACAAGGCGATGGAGCTGTTCGACTACGCCGGGCTGCGCGCCGAGCAGGCGCGGCGGCGGGAGGCGAACGACCCGGTGCAGCTGGGCATCGGCATCTCGACGTTCACCGAGATGTGCGGCCTGGCACCGTCCCGGGTGCTCGGCTCGCTGTCCTACGGCGCGGGCGGCTGGGAGCACGCGTCGATCCGGATGCTGCCGACCGGGAAGGTCGAGGTGGTCACCGGATCGTCGGCCCACGGCCAGGGCCACGAGACGGCGTGGAGCCAGATCGTCGCCGACCAGCTCGGCGTGCCGTTCGAGGACGTGGAGATCATCCACGGCGACACCATGTCCTCGCCGAAGGGCATGGACACCTACGGTTCGCGTTCGCTGACGGTGGGCGCGATGGCGGTGGTCAAGGCGGCCGGCAAGGTGATCGACAAGGCCAGGACGGTGGCCGCGCACATGCTGGAGTGCTCACCGGACGACCTGGAATTCGCGAACGGCAAGTTCACCGTGCGCGGCACCGACTCGGCCACCGGCATCCAGGACGTCGCGCTCGCCGTGTTCGCCGCGCACGACCTGCCCGAGGGCGTCGAGCCGTCGCTGGACTCGGACGCCACCTTCGACCCGGAGAACTTCTCGTTCCCGCACGGCACGCACCTGTGCGCCGCCGAGGTGGACACCGAGACGGGTGCGGTGAAGCTGCGGTCGTACGTCTGCGTCGACGACGTCGGCGTGGTGGTCAACCCGCTGATCGTGGAGGGCCAGGTGCACGGCGGGCTGGCGCAGGGCATCGCGCAGGCGCTGTTCGAGGAGGCCATCCACGACGAGGCCGGCACCCTCACCACGGCCACCTTCGCGGACTACCTGGTCCCGTCGGCGGCCGACCTGCCGTCGTTCACCACGGACCGGACCCAGACCCGGTCGACGACCAACGACCTGGGCGTCAAGGGGGTCGGCGAGGCCGGCACCATCGCGTCCACGCCGGCGGTGGTCAACGCGGTGGTCGACGCGATCCGCCATCTCGGCGTCAACGACGTCGAGATGCCGTGCACGCCCATGCGGGTGTGGCAGGCCATCAACGGTAGGTCGGGCAACGGCACCGACACGTCGACGAGCGCCGCGGGTGGCGGGCTCGGTTCCATCCCGGGAGGTGCCCAGTGATTCCAGCGGCATTCGACTACGTCGCACCGTCCACTGTAGAGGAAGCGGTGCGTGCCCTCGCCGACGCGGGCGAGGACGCCAAGGTGCTGGCCGGCGGGCAGAGCCTGCTGCCGGTGCTGCGGATGCGGCTGGCCGAGCCGTCGGTGATCGTCGACCTGGGCCGGATCGCCGAACTGCGCGGCGTCCGTGAGGACGGCGACTCCCTGGTGATCGGGGCGATGACGACGCACTACGACGTGCAGCGGGACCCGCTGGTCGCCGAGCACGCCGCGCTGCTCGCGCTCACCACGGACCACGTCGCCGATCCGCAGGTGCGGCACCGGGGCACGTTCGGCGGCTCGCTGGCGCACGCCGACCCGGCCGGTGACCTGCTCGCCCCGGCGCTCGCGCTGGACGCGCGGTTCGTCGTGGCGGGCCCGAACGGCCGCCGCACCATCCCGGCCGCCGACTTCTTCGTGGACTTCTTCACCACCGCGCTGGCCGCGGACGAGATCCTGGTGGAGGTCCAGGTCCCGAAGTACACCGGCTGGGGCGCCCACTACGAGAAGTTCAACCGGGTGGCGCAGGCGTGGTCGATCGTGGCCGTCGCCGCCGCCGTCCGGGTGGAGGGCGGCACGTTCGCCGAGGCCAGGGTGGGCCTGACCAACATGGCGGCCGTCCCGGTCCGGGCCACCGCCGTGGAGCAGGCGCTGGTCGGGCAGCCGGCGACCGCCGAGTCGGTCCGGGCGGCCGCCGCGCACGCCGCGGAGGGCACCCATCCGACCAGCGACGCGAACTCGGACGCCGACTTCCGGCGGCACCTGGCGACCGTCCTGACGTCCAGGGCGGTGCTGGCCGCCGCCGGCTGAGCGACGACCTGCCGTGCGCGTGGAGTTGACCTGTGGTCGACTCCACGCGCACGACTATGTTGGGGATAACGCAAGGAGCGAGGAGGCCAGCCGTGCGTTTGGAACATGAGTTCTCCGTGCCGGCATCGCCCGATGTCGTGTGGGCGGCGGTCATCGATCCGGAGCGCGTCGCACCGTGCATGCCAGGTGCCTCGCTGACCTCCGTGGACGGTGCCCAGTTCAGCGGCGGAGTGAAGGTGAAACTGGGTCCGGTTTCGCTGACCTACAAGGGATCCGGCGAGTTCCTGGAAACGGACGAGCAGGCGAAACGGGTGGTCATCAAGGCGTCCGGGAAGGACGCCAGGGGCAACGGCACCGCCGCCGCGACCGTGACGGTCACGCTGGCCGCCGAGGGCCAGGGCACCAAGGGCACCGTGGTGACGGACCTCACCGTCACCGGCAAGCCGGCCCAGTTCGGCCGGGGCATGATCGTCGAGGTCGGCGGCAAGATCCTGGACTCGTTCGCCAGTTGCCTGGCCACCAAGCTGGACGCGCCGGCGGCCGAGGCCGGTGCCACCGCCACCGACACGAAACCGGCCGAGGACGAGGACGAGGAGCCTCCGCCACCGGCCCAACCGAAGCCCACCCGCAGACGCGGCCCGGCGAGGTCCTCGGTGGCGGCGGAGGCCGAGCCGGTCGCCGAGGCGGAGACCGACGGCTCACCGAGGCTGCAACTGGTCGGCGAGCAGGAGTCAGCGCCCCGGCAGGTCGGCGTGTCGTCCGAGGCCGAGGCGATCGACCTGCTGGACTACGCGGGCGCGTCGGTGGCCAAGCGGCTCGTGCCGGCCCTGCTGGGCGTGCTCGCGGTGCTGTTCGTGGTGCTGCGGATGCGCCGCCGCAGGCGCGGCTGAGGAGTCTCAGCGGGCGGCGAGGACGCCGCGCAGGCGGTCGTGCCAGCGCCGGGTGGTGTCCTCGTCGGCCGTCACGGCCGTCATCGTGACCGGGCGCGGCGGAGCGGTGGGCACCGGCAGCCAGCCGCCCACCGGCCGCAGCGACTCGGCCACCACGTCGGTGGTGAGCAGCGACACCGTGCCCAGCCCGCAGGCGAAGTCCAGCTCCGGCAGGGCACCGGCGAGCGCGAGGCCGGCCGCCAGGCCGACGGTGGTCTCCACGGCCGACGACACCACGCACGGCATCCCGCACGCCTCGGCGACCGCCAGCGCCCGGCGCACGCCGCCCAGCGGCGCGACCTTGACCACGGCGATGTCGGCGGCCCCGGCGACGGCCACCCGCATCGGGTCGTCGGCCCGGCGGATGGACTCGTCGGCCGCGATC
>DATEPR010000047.1:0-3357 GCA_035273045.1 Pseudonocardiaceae bacterium
CGCTGATGGCGTGCACGTCCTCCCGCCGGCCGGCCACCCAGTCCTGGTAGCGCAGCGGGGTCTCGTCCGCCAGCGGCGTCACCACCACCCGGCGCGGCGCGCCGCCCTCGGCCGGGGCCACGGTCAACTCGACCGGCTTGCCGGCCGTGCCCGCGAGCAGCGCGGCCGGACCGGCGTCTGCGGTGACCGGGCGTGAGTCGACGGCGAGGATCGCGTCACCCTCGCGGATCCGCGCCCCCAGCGACCGCAGCGGCGACCTGGCCCTCGGGTCCGAACTCTCGCCAGGCAGGATCCGGGTGACCCGCCACAGCCCCTCCGCGTCCCTGGCCAGGTCGGCTCCCAGCTTGCCCACCGACCGGTGGTCCGCGTCGTCGGCGTGGCTGGGCATGACGTAGGCGTGCGACGTGCCCAACTCGCCCTGGACCTCCCAGAGCAGGTCGACGAAGTCGTCCTGGCAGGCCACCTTGTCCACGATGGGCCGGTACCGCCGCAGTTGCCCCGCCCAGTCGACGCCGTTCATGTCCGCGCGCCAGTAGTGGTCGCGCATCAGCCGGCCGGCCTCGTCGTAGGCCTGGCGCCATTCGGCGGCCGGGTCCACGGTGACCCTGATCCGGTCCAGGTCGACGTCGACCTGGTCGTCGCCGTCCTCGTCCCGGCCACCGCCACGGCGGCCCGAGGACACGACCCGCAGCTTGTCACCGTCGCGGACGAGCACCCGCTTGCCGTCACCGGAGACCGCGGCCGAGTCCACATCGGACTCCACGCGGTCCAGCCGCAGCCGGGTCATGTCGAACCGCTCCAGCGCGGGCTGCGGTGTCTTGCTGTTGGGCCAGTCGCCGGTGCGGCTGAGCACGCCGGTCAGCGGGTGGGCCAGCCAGAACAGGGCGTCCTCGGCGGCCTGGAGTCCGGTGTAGTCGCCGGCCTCGACCGGGAAGGGCACCGTCCGCTCGGTGATCCCGGCCAGGTCGACGACGTTCGCCGGGGTGTCCTGGTCGTCCTTCGCGTCGTCCGGTCCGGATCGGACCGGCGGCCGGCCGGCACGCTGCGGGTCGAACGGCGAGAGCGCGTCGTCGGCCAGCGGCACCAGATAGGGCAGGCAGCCGCTGGGGAAGGAGATGTCGAACACGTGCACGTCGTACACCGGGTCGAAGGTGCGCACGGACAGGAACGCCAGGTACTTGCCGTCCTTGGTGAACACCGGGTTGAAGTCGCGGAACCGCATCTGGGTGACGTCCGTGACGGCCAGGTCGGTGACCGACGCGATCCTGATCTGCCGCAACGGGTCGGGGCCGGGATGCGACCAGGCCAGCCAGCGGGAGTCCGGCGAGAAGGCCGGCCCGGACGGCTCACCCTCCTCGGCCCGCACGACCTCCCTGATCTGGGCCGACTCGGTGTCGATCAGCGACAGCCGGCCGTCGTGGCTGACCACGGCGATGTGCGTGCCGTCCGGCGCGGCGGCCAGTTCCAGCACCCTGCCCAGCGTTCCGGCGCCGATCCGGCGCGGCGGCACGCCGGGGTCGATGCCGTCGGCCGGGGCCACCTGCACCGCGTCCTCGCCGTCGGCGTCGGTCACCCACGCGACGTTGCCCGACTCGCCGAGCACGATCGGCAACCGGGCGCGTACACCCGGTTCGGCCGCCAGCGTCCTGGCCGGACCTTCGGTGTGGGTCAGCCAGTGCACGGTGCCCCGGACCTCGACGACACTCCCCCGGCCGGTGTGGTCGGGCACCGCGTCACCGAGGTGTTTCGCCGTGTCGATCGGGTAGGGCTGGCGGCCGGTGGCCGGGCCGCTGAGCCGGACGTCCAGGAGCGTCGGCTTCGTGTCCGGGTCGAGGTCGGCCAGCAGCCACAGTTCGCCGGCGGACTCGTACACGATCCGGGTGCCGTCGGTGCTGGCGTGCCGGGCGTAGAACTCGCCCGACTCGTGCCGGCGCAGGTCCCCGCCGTCGGGCAGGCAGGAGTAGACGCTGCCGACGCCCTCGTGGTCGGAGAGGAACGCGACGCGCCCGCCCACCCACATCGGACTCTCCAGGTTGCCGTCCAGATCGGCGAGCACCCTGGCGAACTCGCCGCCGCCGGTGGAGTCCAGCCACAACTTGCCGGCCCGGCCACCCCGGTAGCGTTTCCACCACGCCGCTTCGCTGGTCACCACAGTGCTCAGCAGCACGGCACCGGCGGGGCCGAACGCGAGGTCGCCGACCGGCCCGTACGGCAACCGCTCGCCGGGACCGCCGGTGGCCGGCAGCGCGTGCGCCCAGGTCTGGCGGACGGACGGATGGCCGGCCGACGTCTTGGCCAGCACCGCGCCCGTCGGCGTCCAGCCCAGCACGTCGGTGGTCGGTTCGCCCCAGTAGGTCAGCCGGGTGCTCGGCCCGCCGTCCGCGGGCGCCACGTGCACCTCGGGATCGCCGTCCCGCGAACTGGCCCACGCGACCATGCGGCCGTCCGGGGAGAACCGGGGATGCCGCGCGGGCGCGCGGTCGGCGGACAGGCGCCAGGCCCGGCCACCGGACAGGGGGGCCAACCAGACGTCGTCCTCGGCCACGAAGGTGACCAGATCGTCGTGCAGATGCGGGAAGCGCAGGTAACCGTCCGTCACGCGATGCACGCTAACGTCCCAGGACGGTCTTGGGAACCGGAATCCACCACACGGGAGGGCGACGACCACCTCCCGCCACTTTCAACATATAGCGCACCGGGGGACATGCGGCAAGACCCGGGACGTGCCGCAGAATCGCCGTTGTCCACCGGCGGGGTCTTGACACACGGTGGACAATAAAAAATCGGCGTGCCCTCCGTTCCGAATGGAGAACCCGCCGTATCTGCTTTCCATTTTAGGCGCTGTGAGGGGCATGTGTCAACTCAGGGGTACGAGGACGAACTGCGGTCCGAGCGGAGCTACGTGGCCGGGCTCTACCAGCGGCTGGACGCCGAGCGGGAGCGGGTGAAGGGCGAGTACGCCGCGGCGTTGCGGGGAAACGGCGGGACCCCCATGGAACGCGACGTCGAGGTGCGCGCACGGGCCAACGAGATGAAACGGTGGAACGTGGCGGACAACGGCCTGTGCTTCGGCCGGTTGGACACACTTTCCGGGGAACATTCGTACATCGGCCGGATCGGACTGTTCGACGAGGAGAACGATTACGAACCGGTGCTGCTGGACTGGCGGGCGCCCGCGGCCCGGCCGTTCTACGTCGCCACCGCGGCGACGCCGGAGAACATGCGCCGGCGCCGCCAGTTCCTCACCCGTGGCCGGCATGTGATCGATTTCACCGACGAGGTGTTCGGCCGGCCCGGTGCCGGCGCCCGTGGAGACGCCGCCCTGCTCGCGGCGATCAACGCGCCGCGCGGCGACGG
>DATEPR010000048.1:0-2706 GCA_035273045.1 Pseudonocardiaceae bacterium
GGTCGATCCGGACACCGGTGAGCTGCGCATCCTTCGCAGCGTGCACAGCGCGGACGCCGGGACCGTGATGAATCCGCTGCAGCTGCGCGGCCAGATCGAGGGCGGCGTGGCCCAGGCGCTCGGCGCCACCCTGGCCGAACACGTCGACATCGCGCCGTCCGGCGAGGTGACCACCACCGGCTTCCGGCAGTACCACCTGCCGACCTTCGCCGACGTGCCGCCGACCGAGGTGCATCTCGCCGAGACGTCGGACCGGATCGGCCCGTGCGGCGCCAAGTCGATGAGCGAGAGCCCGTTCAACCCGGTCGCGCCCGCTCTGGCCAACGCACTGCGGGACGCGATCGGCGTACGTCTCACCGAGTTGCCCTTCACCGCGGACCGCATCTGGCAGGCCATGCAGGAGTGAGGCGCGCCCCGGATCAGAGTGGTGCCTGAGCGAAACGGCCCGGGCTGACGCCGAGAATGCGCTTGAAATGGCGCACCAGGTGCGGCTGATCGTAGAAGCCGGCGCGCACCGCGACCGACCGCAACGGCTCGCCGGCCAGGATCAGGCGGCGGGCCAGGTCCACCCGGCGGGAGATCACATACTGGTGCGGCGACATGCCGAACTCCCGGCCGAACGAACGGACCAGGTAGGCCGGATCGAAGTGCAACAGCGCGGCCGCGCTGGTCAGCGGCAGGCCGGGCACGATGTGCTCGTCGAGGAGCGCACGGAAGGCGTGCGCCGACTCGCGGCCCGGCGGCCCCGTATCGGCCCGATCGCCCAGGCGAGCGCGGAGACGTTCCAGCGCGAGCGCCAGCACGGCTTCTGCCGCGGGTTCATCCCCCGGGGTACGCACGAGCCGATGCACCGTGGACACCAGCCGGTGCAGGGTCCCGTCGGTGATCGCCGGGGTGTCGACAGCCGCCCCGGTCAGCCGGGCAGGCAGGAGATCCGATTCCAGGTAGAGGACCCGTTTCCGGAAGCCGCCCGGCCGCGCCGCGGTCCCGTTGTGCGGCACCCGGGGCGGCAGCACGGTGACGAGGTCCCCGAAGGCGCCGCGTTCGTGCCGGTCCAGGTCGTAGCGGACCGCGCCGTCATCGACGAGCAGGACGGTCCAGGTGTCATGGGCGTGCATCGGGTACGCGTGCTCGCCGAACCGGGCGTGCAGAATCTCGGCGACCCCGTCCAGCGGCGGCCGCCAGGCTCGCACATGGGGCCCGCCGGGCACGTCAAAATCGTACAAGACCTGCTCCGCCCGGCCGGACGACGATGATGCCCATGAGTGCACCGGTACGCTTCCCCACCAAGATCGCTGTCCTGCTCCGGGACGACCTGCTCGTCTGGCAACGCCTGAACGTCACGGCGTTCCTGGTCAGTGGCCTCTCGACCGCCGCGCCCGAGGTGATCGGCGAACCGTACCGGGACGCCGGCGATGTGACCTACCTGCCGATGTTCCGCCAGCCGGTGCTGGTCTTCGAGGGCGGCAAGGAACTGCTGACCGCCGCACACAGCCGGGCCCTGAGCCGGGAAGTGGCGCTGTCCGTCTTCACCTCGGACCTGTTCGCCACCGGCAACGACACCGACAACCGAGCCGCCGTACGCGCCGTCCGCACCGACGCCCTCGACCTGGTAGGCATAGCCGCATACGGCCCCCGAAACACCATCGACAGGATCATGAAGGGCGCAGTCATGCATTCCTGAGCCGGGTGCCGCGTCTCAGGTCAGTGCCGACCTCGGGTCTGTCCCGCCGATCCCTGGCGGGCGGCTACTTGAACGCCCAGCGCTGGTTGGCCGAGCCGACGCACCGGACCACGATGACCGGGTTCGCTGGTCGGCCGCCGAAGTTCGGGTCGGTCAGGCAACGGCCGTTGGCCGCGTTCATCAGGCGGCCGTCGTTGTTCAGGGCCCACTGAGCGGTGGTCCGGCCGTCGCACCGGGTCAGCTCGACGCCACCGTCGCCCTTCAGGTAGGCGCACAGGTCCCCGACCGCGAGAGTGCGGTCGCTGTTCAGCCGCCAGCGTTGCGGGCTGGTGCCGTTGCAGTCGTCGACGTGGACGTCGCTGCCCTCGTCGATGTCGCCCCCGCGCAGGTCGAGGCAGAGCCCGTTGCCACTGACCAGCGCCGACGAACCGGTCAACGGCGAGGGCGCCAGCTCGGCCGGCGGGTTGGGCGCGGCCGTGGCCGTGCCCGCCGAGGGTGTGGTCGGCCGTGGCTCGGCCGCCGTGGTAGGCGCACCCCGCCGCGATGTCGCACTGTTGCGCGGCGCGGCGGCGACGTCGCCGGACGTGTCGCCGGATGTGTTCCCGCCGCTGTTGTCGGCGTTCCCCTCACCGGAGGCCGCCCCCGCGCTCGGTGCGGCGCTCGCCGCCGGGGCAGGCCCACTGACCACGGGGAACTGCTGATCCGGCAGGGAGGTGGAGACCGTCGGGGTGAGCGCCGGACCCACCACCGCCCAGCCGGCGACCGCCAGCACCGCAGCGACGCCGGCACCGGCCAGCACCAGCGACCGGCGGCGTGGCCGAGCCCGGCGTACCGCTGGTTCAGGCGCGGCCGGCACCACCGGAATCACCTGGGTCGGAATCTCCTGAGCCGGGTCGGCGGGCCACGTGGCAGCTGACGCGGGAGCTCCGGCAGGATTGCTGTCCTGCAACACGAACGGCCGCACGAGCAACGGATCGCGGCCGTCGTCCTCGCCGTCGGTCCTGGTGCTCTCGTCCGCTGAG
>DATEPR010000049.1:0-4576 GCA_035273045.1 Pseudonocardiaceae bacterium
GAGGATGATCTCGCCACAGTGGACCGGACGATGGTCCACTGTGGCGCTAGATCTGGTACAGGTTCTTGATCTCGTCGACCTGGTTCGGCGCGGCGGACGGTTCCCCGCCGGCCTCGGCGAACGCCTCCAAGGCGGCCACCAGGTCGCGACGGTGACGGTCCGGCATGCGCGCGACGATGCTGGCGATCTCGACGCGGCGCTGGGCGGTCACCTTGTCGACCACGCCGCGGCCGACCTCGGTCAGTGTCACCACCACTTCCCGCCGTGACGACGGATTGGTCTGCCGCGACGCCAGGCGGGTGGCGATCAGCCGGTCGATCATCCTCGTCGCCGTCGACGGGTTGACACCGAGATGCTCGGCCAGCGTGGCCAGCTTCAACGGCCCGAAGTTGTACAACACGACCAGCAGCCGGTACTGCGGGAGCGTGATCGAGTCGTCAACCGATGCGATCGAGCGGGCGGACACACCGATCAGCAGCCGGGATGCCGTGAGCAGGGCGTCGGTGACGGCGTCCGTGTCCAGGTGGGCATCCAGGTCGGTGCCAAGGTCGCGGCCATAAACCATACGTCATTCTTACCTGATCGAAGACACTGGAGTCGCCAGCGAGTATTGCACGCTGCGATCATGAGCGGTTTTTCACGTGTCCTGGTAACGCTCAGTGGGCCTGAACGAGACCTCGACCAGCCTGGTCTGGACCGGTCGGTCCGCCGGATCGGCCAGGTCGCGGTCGAACACCCGACCTACCGCATTGCCCGCCACGTCTTCCAGCACGGGGTCGACCAGCAGCCGGTGCGATCCCGCTCGCCACGGCCGGGCCGGTGTCAGCCGCCACCGGCGTTCACCGTCCGCCGTGGCCACCGTTCCGGCCACGACACCGCCCGGGCCGGCCACGCGCAGGCACCGCCTGAGCAGGGCACTGTCCAGGGGGCGACCGAACGCGACGGTGAGCGGGTCCGTGCTGCCCGCGGCCGGCGGGACCAGCCGCCAGGCCGCCGGATCGACGCGACCGCGCAGGTCAGCGCCGACCAGGTACCCCCGCTCGGCACCGGCCACCAGCGACGCGCCGGTGGCGTCGTGGAAGCCGGCGCCCATCACCAGCCGCACCCGCTCACCGGGCCGCAACGGATAGCCCGCCGCGCGGTGGCCGGCCAGGCCGCGCTTGATCCGCGCCGGGTCGAGCAGCACGGTCAGCCGGGTGTGATCGGTGTTCCACAGTTCGTATTCGGTGGGCAGCAGAGCGTGCGCCAGCGGGTCGCCGGCGTCGTCGACCAGTCGCACGTGGGTGGCCGCGTCGCCCTCGCTCATCGCGGCGCTGAAGGACACGTAGCACCGCAGCAGGTTGCGCGGCACCACGTCGACGGTCGGGTGGATGGCGACGACCTCGACGCTGGGCGTCAGGTCCCGGGACGGCCGGGTGAGCGTGGCGAGCACGGTGCCCGCCGACAGGACGGTGTAGGCCGTCCCGGCCACGAACCCGAACCTGGGCACGAAGCACAGGTCACCGCCGTCGTCCACCAGCGTCCCGGCCATCGGCGGCGCCGTGACGGTCGCGGTGGCCGGCCGAACCTGCGGGTCGGCCACCGGACCGTGGAACCGGAGGCAGTCCCGGCCCGCGCACCGCGACCACGAGACCCCGACCACGTCAGCCGTGGGTCAGAGCGCGGACGTCTTCAGTGACCGCAGGTGCTGCCGGCCGTCGTCGTCGGCCTGCAACGCCAGCACGAACCCGGCCTCCAGGTTCGCCAGCCGCCGCACGCCCCGCGGTTCCTCGGTCTTCCTGGCCACCCCGACCGGCTGCTTCGGCTCGGTCAGCGGCGCCTGGGCGTCGATGTCCCGGCAGGCGATCTTCACCAGCCCGTGTGAGGAGTTGGCCACCAGCAGGTACTCCTCGCCATCCTCCACATAGGACACCATGTCCAGTGGCTGGTTGCGCGCGCCGAGCTCGGCCACCGTCCGGCCGACCGTCTTGGTGCCCGGCTGGAGATCGGCCAGCGCGAAGTGCACCACCGGGGTGCAGGTGTAGCTGGCCAGGATGCTGCGGCCGCCCTGGTACGGCACGAACGCGCGGATCGGCGCCGCGGTCTCCCACCGGCCGTGCGACACGTGGAATATCTCCAGGTTGTTCGCGGCGGCCTCGGCCTGGAACGGGAACAGGATGCGACGCAGCTTGGCCGAGAACTCCTCGCCGGACAGCCCGGCGACGAGCAGCCAACCATCGGTGTAGGCCATGTCGGTGACGGTGGCCGCGCGAATCGGGCTGCGCACGACGCGGACCGTGTGCTCGCCGAACTGCACGTCCTCGCCCTCGTCGCCCAACGGCAGCGTGAAGTCGATCCGCTCGTCGTCCTCGGCGGGCGCGTCCGCGATCGTGGTGGCGGCGTGCGGCACGTCGGTCAGCGAGACGTCGGTGATCGAACCGTCCAGTGCGCCGATCCGCACCAGCACCGCCGTCGCATCGTCGCCCCTGCCGCGCTGCACCGACAGGTAAACGTTGCGGGACAACGGATGCACGGCCATGTCGCGGATCACGACATCGCCCGCGGCGCACCCGAGGTACGACCCGACGCGGACATCGACGTCCTCCATGTCGAAGGGGTCGGCGTTGCCGGCCGGCCCGGGATCGGCCACGTCGACGGCGTGCACCATGGCGTTCGCATTGTCCGCCAGGAAGAGAATGCCCTCCGGCCCGAACGTGATCGGCCCCGCCGTCCGCAGGTCCACCGTGCCGGTCGCCAGCCCGTACTCGCCCACCCTCGACCTCCTCGCCACGACGTCAGCCCGGGCTGATGCTACGCCCGCTCAGCCATGCCGCGAGTACAGCCGCCTGGCTGTGCTCCAGGTCCTTGGTCGCCGTCAGCAGGGTCAGGTCGCCGTCGGCCGCGATCTCCCGCAGCCGGTCGGCGGCCTGCCGTCGCTCGGGTTCGGCCAGTTCGGCCAGGTAGCGGTCACGGAACTCGGTGAACAGCTCCGGGTCGTGGTGGTACCAGCGGCGCAGTTCGGTGGACGGCGCCACGTCCCGCAGCCACTCGTCCAGGTGGGCGGCCGACTTGGCCAGCCCACGCGGCCACACCCGGTCGACGAGCACCCGGGTGCCGTCCGACGGGTCCGGGTCCTCGTAGATCCTGCGATAGCTGATCCTGCCGGACATCGCCCACAGCATACTCCGCCGGCCACATCTGGTCGATTTGACCGCGCACGCAAGCGATGTGCGATCCTTTATAGACAGTCCTATAAGGATCGACTGGCCAGAGGTCCACCCACACCCGGTTGGCTCCGCTCCTGGTCAGCAGCCGTGCTTCACCCGCCGGACAGGCCACGTTCACGGCCGCGTCGCCCACCACTGGCAGGTTCTACTCGACCCCGAGCCTTCAGGAGAATCCCATGTCGGACGACACGAAACCCACCGTCTCCCGTCGAGGCGTACTCGGCCTGCTCGGTGCCGTCGGCGCGGGTGCCGCCGCCGGTCCACTGCTGGGCACCGGCACCGCAGCCGCCGCCGGCCTAGGTCACCCGGTCACGCCGACCGTCGGCACGGGCGCGACACCGGTGCAGGGCCTGCACCTTACTTTTGGTCGGGACCCGGCACGGCAGATGGTCGCGTCGTGGATCACCGACGGCGCCGTCGACCAGCCCAAGGTCGTGTACGGCACGCTGGAAGGTGGTTTCGGCGCCAGCGCGCGGGCCGAGACCCGGACCTACGTCGACGGCACGTCCGGCCGCACGGTGTTCGTCCACCACGCCCAGATCGACCACCTGCGGCCTGACACCGAGTACGTCTACTCCGTGCAGCACCGGGGCGCGACACCCGACGCCGCCACGTTCCGCACCGCGCCTACCGGGCGTGCCCCGTTCACGTTCACCAGTTTCGGCGACCAGTCCGCACCGCAGGTGACGTGGGAGCCCAACGGCACGGTCGGCCTGGACGCCAACTCCACGCCCGCCACCAAGGACATCGTCACCGGCATCGAGACCGTAGGCCCGCTGTTCCACCTGCTCAACGGCGACCTGTGTTACGCCAACCTGGACGTCGACCGGGTGCGGACGTGGAACAACTTCTTCACGAACAACACAAGGTCGGCACGTTTCCGCCCGTGGATGCCGGCCGCCGGCAACCACGAGATCGAAAGGTCCAACGGTCCGATCGGTCTGGAGGCGTTCCAGGCTTATTTCAAGGTCCCATCCACCGAGACCGATCCGGAGTTGGACGGTCTGTGGTACTCGTTCACCGTTGGTTCGGTGCACGTGATCGTCCTACAGAATGACGACAATTGTCTGCAAGATGGCGGTGACATCTACATCAACGGCTACTCCGGCGGCCGCCAGTTGTCGTTCCTGCGGCGCGAGTTGGCCGCCGCGAGGTCGTCCCGGAACATCGACTGGATCGTAGTGGCGATGCACCAGGTGATGGTCAGTTCGTCCGACGCCAACGGCGCCGACCTGGGATTACGCGCCAAGTACGGTCCCCTGTTCGACAAGTACGGCGTGGACCTGGTGCTGTGCGGTCACGAACACGACTACGAGCGATCCCTGGCCGTTCGAGGAGTCGTGCCCGGCAGCGAAACGCTGACGCCGAAC
>DATEPR010000050.1:0-6329 GCA_035273045.1 Pseudonocardiaceae bacterium
GGAATCGGACGAGCCGTTGCTGTCCAGCTCCGGTGGCTTCATCGGGTCGTACTTGTCGCCGAACTCCTCGATGTCCTTGTATCCGGCCTCCATCGACTCATTGAAGTGTTTGGCGGTCTCCGTCTCGTTCTCGTGGTACGCGCTGATCGTGTCGCCGAGTGCCTCGATCATCGCGTCGAGGATTTCGGCGCACTTCTTGATGTCGGTCTGCCGCGCGTCCACCGCCTTGTTCCACGCCGAGGTGATCGCGGCCAGGTACTTGTCGGTGCCGAGCACGGTGGCCGGTAGTTCCGCCTTCTTCAGCTGGTCGGATGCTTCCTTGAGCTGGTCGACCGCGCTGTCCATCGACTGGCTCGCGTTCAGCAGATCGGTCGGACTCACCACATAGCCGTCGCCCATGCCGACCAAGGGTGGCCGCGCCGGCTTACCAACGGCTTACAACGGGCGCGTCGAACTCAGCTGGCGAGTTCGACGAGCTGCCGGGCGGTGCCGGCGGGATCGACGATCTGGTGGAGGTGTTGGCCGGGCAGGTGTGCCACGGGCCAGCCGCGTTCGCGCGCCTCGGCGGCAACGTCGTCGTACGGCGGGCCGAACAGCAGGTAGGAGCAGGGATGGTCGGCCCAGCCGTCGGGGACCGGGATGTGCTGCTCGTAGTAGGACAGCGGCAGGGTCGGCTGCTCGTCGACGACTCGCCGGCGCACCACCGGATCGGAGAACATGGGCGCGACGTCCGCCTCGTCCCACCAGTCGGTCCAGCGCGGCAGCCTGCCGTTCACCGCCATCGGGCGGAGCACCTCCAGCAACTCGGGTGGGACCACGGCGGTCGGTCCGGTCCGGGCCGGCAGCGCGGCATCGACGAAGATGGAACTGGTCACCGGATGGTCGATGCCCGAGCGGATCACCGGGAGAAACAGGCCGGCGTTGCTGTGTGCCACCAGCGCGACCGGGCTGCCGGCCGGGACCTGCCGCAGGTCGTCGCGGACGGCGTCGACGACGCGGGGCCAGAAGGGTGGCTCGCCGTCGCCGACGTGCAGCAGGGACGGCACCCGCACCTGGTAGCCGGTCGCCGTCAGGTGTTCGGCCACCGGGTGCCAGGTCGACGGTCCGACAGACGGGCTGTGGACGAGAACGAAGATCGACCGCATATGACGGATCCTGTCACCGCTGGCGCCGCGGCCGCGACCGTGTTGGCTGACAGCGGAACACGGAACCGTTCAGCGCGCCTCCCGGTTCAGGTGCGACTGCGCGTGCCGCAGCGTGGGCAACTGGCCGCCGACCGTGTAGTAGCGCTCGCCGGCGACCAGCAGTTCCGGCCCGTCCGCCGACGGCCAGTACGTCTCCAGCGCGCACCATCCCCTTCTCCAGGACCTCGGGGTGGTCCAGCGACACCGTGTTCGTCGACGGACCCACCTGACCTTCCGCGCGTGCTTGCCGCGGGTGGCCGGCGGCGCGCATCCTCAAGTCCCGTGTACAGCGCCGGTGAACTGCCCGGCGGCTCCCACGGTCAACGGGCTGACCGGAGATTCGCGACCGGCGGGTACATGCTCCTGGCCGCGGATGGGAACCCTTGACGTGAGGGTCCACCCGACTGTTCACTCCGACCGAACGAAGGAGCATTCACCGATGGCGATCGCCACGATCAACCCCGCGACCGGCGAGACCGTTCGCACCTTCACGGCCCTGGACGGCGAGCAGATCGAGGCCTGCCTCGCGGCCGCGGCCCGGGCCGCCCGGGAGTACCCCCTGACCACGTTCGCGCAGCGGGCGCAATGGCTGCGCCGGGCGGCGGACCTGCTGGACGCCGAGGCCGACGCCACGGCCGCGATGATGACGCTGGAGATGGGCAAGACGCTGGCCGCCGCGAAGGCCGAGGTGCACAAGTGCGCGACGGCGTGCCGGTACTACGCGGACAACGCGGAGTCGATGCTGGCCGACGAACCGGCGGACGCGGAGGCGGTCGGCGCCCGGCGGGCGTACGCGACCTACCAGCCACTCGGCGTGGTGCTGGCCGTCATGCCGTGGAACTTCCCGCTGTGGCAGGCCATCCGGTTCATCGCGCCCGCGCTGATGGCCGGCAACGTCGGCCTGCTCAAGCACGCGTCCAACGTGCCGCAGTGCGCGCTCTACCTGGCCGACCTGGTCAGCAGGGCCGGGTTCCCGGACGGCGTGTTCCAGACGCTGCTGATCGGCTCGGGCCAGGTGGAGCGGGTGCTGCGCGACCCGAGGGTGGCGGCGGCGACGCTCACCGGCAGCGAGCCGGCCGGCCGTTCGGTCGGCGGCGTCGCCGGTGCGGAGCTGAAGAAGGTCGTGCTGGAACTGGGCGGTTCCGACCCGTTCCTGGTGCTGCCGTCGGCCGACCTGGACCGCGCCGCCCAGGTGGCGACCACGGCCCGGGTGCAGAACAACGGCCAGAGCTGCATCGCCGCGAAACGGTTCATCGTGCACACCGACGTGTACGACCGGTTCACCGAACTGTTCGTCAACCGGATGACCTCGCTGGTGGTCGGCGACCCCACCGACGAGCGGACCGAGGTCGGCCCGCTGGCCACCGAGCAGGGCCGGGCCGACCTGGAGACGCTGGTCGACGACGCGGTCAAGCTGGGCGCGACCGTGCTGTGCGGCGGCGCGCGCCTGGACGGTCCCGGCTGGTTCTACCCGCCGACGGTGATCACCGGCATCACACCGGAGATGCGGCTGTACACCGAGGAGGTGTTCGGGCCGGTGGCCGCGCTCTACCGGGTCGACTCGCTGGACGACGCGCTGGAGATCGCCAACGCGACCACGTTCGGGCTCGGCTCCAACGTGTGGACCACCGACCCGGACGAGCAGCGGCGCTGCGTGCGGGACCTGGCCGCCGGAGCGGTGTTCGTCAACGGCATGACCACGTCGTACCCGCAGCTGCCGTTCGGCGGCGTGAAGAACAGCGGGCACGGCAGGGAACTGTCCGCGCACGGCATCCGCGAGTTCTGCAACGTCAAGACCGTCTGGATCGGCGACTGACGCGGGGACCAGAGGAGCATCGTGACGGCGAGAAGCGGTTCGCCGGCGGCGACGCCCGGCGTGTCACGACGAGGACGGGCGACCGGCGAGGTGCCGGCGAACCGCACGCCCTGGCCGCGCTGAACGAGTCGCGGCAGCGCGACACGAGCCCGGTGGTGGAACCGCACCAGCGGCGGCGCCTGGTGCTGGACTCGGGTGTGACCTGGGAGCAGTTGTCGTCCGGCCACGGTTCGGCGGTGGACTTCCCGCTGGTCCGCTACGAGGTCGGCGGCAGTTCCGTGCCCGGCGACGCCATCTCGTTCGACTCGGTGACCCCGCACCGCCTCACCAGCAACGGCGATGTCCCCGTCGAGGCGATCTGGTTCGTCCACGGCCGGGATGGCTGAACACGACCGCACTGCGCGGACCCGGTGTTTCCAGATATTCCAGGAAACAGGCAACCGTCCCGGACCGCGATTCCGTCACGCACAATTTCACTATGCACGGCGAACCACAGGACGACTGATAGGTTCCCTTTGTCCGCGGTAGCGGCGGAACGGAGGGGGACGGTATGACTGGCGGAACGTTCGGTGCCGAACTACGCAGACTGCGGATGGCTGCCGGTTGGTCGCTGGCCGATCTGGCCGATCACATTCACTACAGCAAGGGCTATCTGAGCAAGGTGGAAAACGGTCACGCGCAGCCGAACGAGGCACTGGCCACGTTATGCGACGCGGAACTGCGGACTGGAGGGACGCTGAGCGCATTGGTACCCCGTCGCCGCCGTAAAAGAGCGAACATCCGCATCATCCGGCCCACCGACCTGCCGTCCGCCACTCCGTTCTTCCTGGGGCGGGAGTCCGAGATCGGCGAGATCGAGGCGGTGCTGCGTGGCGCCGGACAGGGGTCGCCCGCCATCTGCGCGGTGGACGGCATGGCGGGCACCGGAAAGACAGCGCTCGCCGTGCACGTGGCACATGCCGTTCAGGACGAGTTCCCCGACGGTGTCCTGTTCCTCGACCTGCACGCGTACACGCCGGGCACCCCCGAGGTGGACAGCGCCGAGGCGCTGGACCGGCTGTTGCGGCATCTCGGGATTCCCGGTGACGACATTCCGCGGGTGGCCGAGGATCGTGCCGCCTTCTACCGTGGCTGCCTGCGGGACCGGCGGATCCTGGTCGTCATCGACAACGCGCGCACCGCCGGGCAGGTGCTGCCGCTGCTGCCCGGCGACCCTGGTTGCCGGATGCTCGTCACCAGCCGGAACCGGCTGGTGGGCCTGGACGACGCACACCACGTGTCGCTGGGTCCGCTGGCCGGCGACGCTGCCGTCGACCTGTTCGCCGCGGTCGCCGGTCCGGCGCGGATGCCGTCGGACGCGGCCGGCATGGGCGTGGTCGCCACGGTCGTCGAGCGGTGCGGGCGGCTGCCGCTCGCGGTGCGCATCGCGGCGGCGCGCTACCAGAGCAACGGGTTCTGGTCGCCGGAGGACCTCGCGGCCCGGCTCGCCGACCGCCAGTCCCTGTTCGAGGAACTGGAGGACGGCACCCGCAGCGTCTACAGCGCGTTCCGACTGTCCTATGAGGAACTGTCACCGGCGCAACGCGAACTGTTGGTGTGTCTGGCAATCTACCCGGGCACCGAGGTCAGCCCGTACGTCGCGGGCGCGCTGGCGGACCTGCCGATGGCCCGCGCCCGGCGGTCCCTGGAACTGTTGCAGACCGCCCACCTGGTCAGCGCGCGACCGGACGGCCGATTCCACTGCCATGACCTGGTGCGGCTGTTCGCGGAGGACATCGGCGCGACCGAGATGGCGGCCGAACAGCGCCGCGCCGCGTTGGCCAGACTTCTCGACTACGCCCTGCTGACGGCGGAGAACGCGGACCTCCTCATCGCTCCGGGACGGTACCGGCCCGGGTGGTCCTACGACTACCGGCCGCCGACCGCCCACGTGTTCGCCGACGCCGCTTCGGCGACCGCGTGGTTCGACGCCGAGTGGCCGGCCCTGGCCGCTCTGGTGCGGGTCGCCGCCGACCAGGACATGCACGACCACGCCTGGCGCATCGCGTTCCTGCTGCGGGACTACTTCTTCATGACGAAGCTGTGGCAGCCGTGGGTGGAGACCCACCTGGCGGCGCTCGCGTCCGCGCGGGCGGCAGGTGCCCGGTGGGCGGAGGCGACCACGTGCAACAACATCGGCATCGCGCACGTCTGCCAGGGCGATCTCGACGCCGCCGACCGCTACTACCGCATGGCGCTGCCCATATTCCGGGAGCTGTCCGACGAACACGGCCAGGTCACCACGATGGCCAATCTCGGCCGGACCGACCTCTACCGCGGCCGGCACGAGTCCGCGCTGCGGGAGCTGTCCGCGGCGGCCGAGTTCTACCGGCGAACCGGCGCGCGGCGAAACCTGGCGATCACCCTGCGGGGTGTCGCTCTCGCGGAGACGGCGACCGGCGACTACGCGGCCTCCCTCGACCACGCGACGGAGGCGCTGGACATCAGCCAGCAGCTCGGTCTGCTGGTGGATGCGGCCATGGCGCTGAACTGTCTCGGTTGGACACATTTCCGGGCCGGTGAACACGATCTCGCCGCGGTGACCTACCGTCGCGCGATCCAGGCGGCCGACCAGGCGAACAGCGACTACGAGGCGGCCAGGGCGATCACCGGGCTGGGCAACATCGCCGCCGCCGCCGACGACCTCGCCGAGGCACAACGGCTCTGGGGCGAGGCGGAGGAACGGTACCCGGACCTGAGCGCCACCGTCGGCGAGTCCCGCGCCCGGTACGCCGACACGCACTGACCGTCACATGCGCGGCGGCCGCCGGTTGGTCAGGGCGCCGCTGCTGCGCAGTTCGTCGACGTCGGCCACGGTGATCGGGCGGCCGGGCAGCGGGCCGGCCGGAGTGGTGCGCATACCGTCCAGGGTCAGCGCGAACAGGCGCTCGAACGCCATCTCGGCCAGTGGTTCGCCGGCCGGCGGCGCCTGCCTGGCCAACGCGATCATGGCCAGTACGACGTCGCCGGCGCCGATGTCGGGCCGCAGCACGCCGTGGTCGTGTGCCCGCTGGACGACGCGGCGGACGATCTCCATCAGTTCGGCGCGGATCTGGGTGACCGACGGCGAGCCGAGCACCGAGTCGAACGCGCGGGGCGACAGCACGCTCAGGGTGAGGCCGAGCCGCAGTTCCAGGGTGGACCGCAGCAGCCTGCTCAGCGCCACGTCCGGATCGGGCTCCTCGTCCTCGATCAGCCTGGCCAGTTCGCGCAGCCGCTGGAAGTTGTCCACGCTGACTGCGCGGATCAACTCGTCCCGGTCCGGGAACCGTCGGTAGAGGGTGCCGATG
>DATEPR010000051.1:0-3967 GCA_035273045.1 Pseudonocardiaceae bacterium
GGTGCGCAACCGTTCCGCTTCGCCGGCCACCAGTCGGGACTCGGCAAGGTCCCGTTGGTTGGTGGCGGCCGCGTTCTGCGCCACGGTGTAGCCGGCCAGGCCACCGCTGACCGCGACCAGCGCCACCAAGCCGGCCACCAGTTGGCGCAACCGCCGCACACCGTTGCGTTCGGCGAGCACCTGCTCGTCCCGCCGCTCGGCACTACGGCTCAGGAACTCCGACTCCAGTTGGTTCAGCCCGTGGCCGGCCGGCCACGCCAGTACGGTGTCCAGCAGCAGCCCGCCCCACAGCCCGCTCGGGTCGCGGCCGGAGTCGTCCCAGGTACGCGCCGCGTCCGCGAGTTGCCTGCGGGTGCGGGCGTCGGCGCGGTCGGCGTCCAGCCAGCCGCGCAGCCGGGGCCAGGCGTGGATCAGCGCCTCGTGCACGATCTGCAGGCCGTCCACGTCCGACGTGACCAACCGGTGTTCCACCAGCAGGTCCAGCACCGACGTGAAGTCGGCGGCGGTGACGTCGAGCGGCAGCAGTTCGGCCGGCGCCACCTTCACCCTGCTGTCCGCGGTGTTCGGTTCCAGCCGCACCAGCCGCACGAAGATGTGCCTGGCCAGCGCGGCCTGCGCCGGGCTCAGCCCGGCGTAGACGGACTCGGCGGACCGGGCCACCGCCTCCTGGATGCCGCCGCCGGCCCGGTAGGCCTCGACGGTCATCCGGCCCCGCTCCTGCCGCTGCCACATCGCCAGCAGCGCGTGCGACAGCAGCGGCAGCGACCCCACGTCGGCCACGGTCGGCGCCAGGTCACGCAGCAGGAGCTCGACCAGGCCGCTCTCCAGCTCCACCCGCGCCTTCGCCGCCGGCCGGACGATGCACTCGCGCAGCTGCGCCTCCGTCATCGGGCCGACCACGATCGGCTGGTCGCGCAGCACCGGGATCAGCCCTGGATAGCGGGCGGCCCGCTCGTAGCAGTCGGCCCGCATACCGAGCACCACCTGGGTGTCCGGACGCCGTTCCAGCAGCAGGTCGAGGAACTCGACCCGCTCGGCCTCGTCGTCGCACGCGGTGAAGACCTCCTCGAACTGGTCGACGACCAGCAGGAGGCGGCCCTCGGGCCGGGCGGCCAGGCACTCGGTCAGGCTCCGCACCGGGTGCGCGCCCGGCGTCATGGACAGCCAGTGGTCGCCCCGCCGGGCCACGGCCGGCACGAGTCCGGCGTGCAGCAGCGACGACTTCCCCGATCCGGACGAGCCGATCACCAGGACGGGCAGCGCGCCGGCCGACCGCGCGGTCACCTGGTCGGCCAGCTCCCGGACGAGTTCGTCGCGGCCGAAGAACCACTCGGCGTCGCGCGCCGTGAACGGCGACAGTCCCCGGTACGGCTCGACGGCGTCACGCTGCCGGGCCCTGGTGCGGCGGACCCGGCTCAGCGCGGCCAGCCATTCGGCCTGCTCCTCGGGCTGGGTGATCCCGCAGTACGCCAGGATCGCCACGAGCGTGTCCGCCTGCCGCGCCGACGGCACGTGCCGGCCGGCGCAGTAGTCGCCGACGGTGGCCGGCGCGATGCCGGTGCCCGACGCGATGTCCCGGACGGTCAGCCCGGCCCGGTCTTTCGCCTCGGTGAGCTTCCTTGCGAAATCGGCACGATCATGGATTTCCCGCGGATCGGGGTGATTCAACGCGCGCCGGGCCCGTTCGATGTCTCCCCCAGATGTCACCCCGTATCGATAGCGCACCCGACCGGCCGACGCCACCCAATCTCATGGACATTTGTCCCGGCCGCCGGACCAGGCGGAATCGCGTCCGGAGTTGTCCGGATTTGCCCGCGAACGTGGCCTGCGAGGCAGATCAAGGTTTGACTGGCACAGTTCACCCGATCATGCCGGCCACCGATCGACAATGTAACCGCCACCTCAGTGAAATGTTGACCCCGATGTCCACTTTTTGGCAGTTGCTCACCGACGAAGAACGGCTCGCGCTCAGCCGGACCGGCCGCATCCTCGATTTCACCGCCGGCCAGCCGGTGATCCGCGAGCTGGACCAGGAACGGTGGATCGCCGTTCTGCTCGGCGGTCAGGCGCGGGTCCTGGTCGGCCCGGCCGCCCGCGTCGTCGCCATCCGCAGGGCCGGCGACGTCGTCGGCGAACTGGCGATGATCGACAGCGACCCGCGCTCGGCCACGGTCGAGGCGGCGATGCGGGTCAGGGCGCTGGTGCTGTCCGTCGACCAGTACCGGTCGGTGGTCGAGGCGCGGCCGAGGATCATGCAGCTGGTGCTCCGCGTGGTGGCGCAGCGGCTGCGGGAGGCAGACCGCAGGCGCGGCGACGACGGCCAGCACCTGCGCACCCGGTTCGCCAGCCTGCTGATCGAGTACGTCGACGACTACGGCATACCCGACCAGCAGGGGATCTTCGTCCCGATCACGTCCCAGGCCGACGTGGCCAGCGTGGTCCGGGCGTCCCGAGGGTCGCTGGCGAAGGTGCTGAGCCAACTGCGCCGCCAGCACGTCCTCAGCACGGTCCGCGGCGCCTTCGTCGTCCACGACCCCGACAGGCTCAGGGACCTGGCGACCTCGCGGTAGCGTGTGCGGCGGGCCGCACCCGTGGTCCGCGAGGAGGCACGCGCGTGACCCTGTCCACCGACCTGGCCGAGCGAATCGAGATCGAGGCGTACACCGACTTCGCCCTCGGCGCGCGGGACGTCCTCGGCGTCGCCACCCGCCGGTTCGACCAGGCGCTGGCCATGGCGACACGGCACGACTCGACCGGTTTCTGGTGCAAGGCAGGCGGTTTCGGGCCGGTGACCAGGGCCGGGCTGGCCGAGGTGTGCGACTTCTTCCGGTCCCAGGGCGTGCCGACGGCGTCCATCGCGATCGCCCCGGACAGGCTGCCCGCCGACTGGCCGGACATCCGGGAGTCGCTGCGCCTGGAGGACGACGGCTGTTACGTGAAGATGGTGTGCGAGGCCGGCAAGGTGCGCACGGATCCGTCCCCATTGGACCCGGCGCTGCGGGTGGCGCCGGTGGAGCGGCAGGACGCCGAGCAGTGGGCGTCGGTCATGATGACCACGTTCGAGATGACCGACAAGGGCATGACGGACATGGCAGCGGCGGCCATCGGCCGGCCCAACTGGCACTCCTACGCGGTGTGGGAGGGCGACGAGATCGTCGCGGTGGGCAGCACCTTCCGTTACGAGGACGCCACCAACCTGTTCGGCGGCGCCACCATCCCACGCGCCCGATCCCGAGGCGCCCAGACCGCCCTGCTGCTCACCAGGGCCAATGCGGCGTGCGAGGAGGGCACCCACTGGCTGACGGCCGAAACAGCCGCCGACACCCCAACCCACCACAACCCGTCGCTGCACAACCTCCACCGAGCCGGCTTCCGCCCCCTCTACGAACGCACCAACTGGCTCTGGCGGGCCTAGCACGATCCCGCCGATGTCGCCGGCGCCACAACGACAACGCACCACCCGACCAGCTCGTCGTCCATCCGCCGCGGCTCCGGTCCGACGTCGTGGTCCGGCGTGGCGAGCCGCGTCACGTACTCCGCGGCGCAGCGCTGGTGACGTCACCCGACCAGCCGGCTGCCGCCGACGAGATCAGCCAGGCCCGGCGACCCGGCGGCTAGCGCGGTCAGACCGGCACGAAAGGGTACGCAAGTGGTACGCCGTATGCCATCGACTGCGACGGAGCGTGTGGGGGTGACGCAGACCCAGTTGGCCGTCGTGGACAGGCTCGGGTGGGCATTCCGCGAGCAGACCCCGGAAACCAAGCGGTGCCACTGGCAGTTGGTCCGCCACGACACGTTGACCAAGAACGCGACCGGCAACTGGAAGCTGCTGGTTCCCGAGCACCACTTGCTAGACGAGACGCCAAAGCCGCCTTGCGGGAAGCCGCCGAAGACGGCTCGGATGCGCTGCGGGCACAATTGATCTACCACGCCAGGCGGTCTCCGAACCGGCGTACCGTGGTGCTCG
>DATEPR010000052.1:0-16590 GCA_035273045.1 Pseudonocardiaceae bacterium
CCGCAGGCAACTGGCGACCATGGCGGTCGCCGAGGAGCGGCTGCGGTTCGCCCGCGACCTGCACGACCTGCTCGGCCTGAGCCTGTCCGCCATCACCCTGAAGTGTGAACTGACCAGCAGGCTGCTGGACCGTTGCCCGGAGGAGGCGGCGGACGAGCTGGGCGAGATCCTGGCGCTTGCCAGGCAGGCGCTGTCCGACGTGCGCTCGGTGGCCAGCGGCTACCGCGAACTGTCGTTCGACCAGGAGTCGCAGTCCGCGGAGTCGGTGCTCACCGCGGCCGACGTGCGGGTGCGGATGGACCTGGAGTACGACGAGCTGCCGGTGCGGGTGCGCACCGTCCTGGCGGTCGTGCTGCGCGAGGGCGTGACGAACGTGCTGCGGCACAGCCGGGCGCAGCACTGCGCCATCGTGCTGCGGCAGGATTCCGACCACGTGTCGCTGAGCATCGTCAACGACGGCCTGACCGGCGGCGGGCCGGAGCCGCACGACGAACCGGACGACGGCAGCGGCATCCGCAACCTGTCCGAGCGGGTGGCGAAGCTGGGCGGCGCGCTGGACTGCGGCGAGGACACCTCGGGCACCTACCGGCTGCTGGTCCGTCTGCCGCTGGCGCGGATGCCGGAACAGGTCAGCGCCTGACCGATCGGCGAACGCTCAACGGGAGAACACCCCGACCGCCACCACGCTCCGGCCGACGCGACCGGCCAGAACGAGCCGGCCAGCCC
Source organism: Pseudonocardiaceae bacterium (assembly GCA_035273045.1). GTDB lineage: Bacteria > Actinomycetota > Actinomycetes > Mycobacteriales > Pseudonocardiaceae > DATEPR01. Next base: position 727 of record DATEPR010000052.1, read on the forward strand.
CACCCCACGCCAACACGACCCGCCAGCGCCAGCCAGCCGGGGCCTGAGCCGGCCTGAGCCTGCACTCCACACCAACACGACCACCAGTGCCAGCCGGTCTGGACCGGTCAGAGCCAGCCCGCCTCCTTGGCGATGCGGATCGCGTCGACCCTGTTGCGCGCGTTGAGCTTGGTGACGGCCGTGGTGAGGTAGTTGCGCACGGTCCCGGCGGACAGGTAGAGCCGGGCGGCGATGTCCACGGCGTTCGCGCCGTCCGCGGCCAGCCGCAGGACCTCGACCTCGCGGCCGGTCAGCGGGCAGTCCGCGGAGTCCCAGGCGGCCAGGGCCAGATCGCTGTCGACCACCCGGCGGCCGACGTGCACCTCGCGGATCGCGCTGGCCAGCTTGTCCGGCGGCGCGTCCTTGAGCAGGAAGCCGCCCACCTTGGCGGCCAACGCCCTGCGCAGCGTGCCCGGCCGGCCGAGGCTGGTCAGGATCAGCGAGCGGCACTCGGGCAACTGTTCCCGCAGTTCGGTGGCCGCGGTGAGGCCGTCCTTGCCGGGCAGGTCGATGTCGATCACCGCGACGTCCGGCCGGACCGCCTTGGCTGTCGGAAGGATCTCGTCGCCGCCGGCGACCTCGGCGACCACCTCGATGTCGGATTCCAGGCGCAGGAGCGCGACAAGTGCCCCCCGCACCATGTGCACGTCCTCCGCGATCATCACCTTGATCACCCTGGACGCCTCCCCACTGCCGGCCCTCACCGCCGATTCCGGCCACCGGTCGGCCATTGCGCCGCCCTCCCGATCCTCGCTGATGCCACGAGGCCGGATGTCAATCGCAAATTAAGTGAACCAGTTTAGCGTAAATGAACGCACCTGTTTGGTACAACCACTGCGAAACTCCCGGAATCCCCGCGTATACCGGTTCACCAGTTCGGACCGCAGCCGCATGGCTTCAACCTACGTCAGGTCGCGAGTTTTGTCCTCGTTTTTGGTGAATCCCGAGCAGTGATCGAGCGGTTACCATCCGGATTTGGCGATCAGGCCGCGCGCTCCGCACCGGCCGCGAACTGGCCGGGCGTCCGCCCGGTGCCCGGCGAACCCCGGTATGCCTGCGCGATGTTCAGCCATTCGTCGGCGTCGGGTCCGACGGCCCCCAGGTCGAGATCGTCGCGGTGCCGCCGGCGGGTCACGAGCAGGCAGAAGTCAACCGCCGAACCGGTGATGCGCTGTACGGCGTCGTCCGGGCCGAATCGCCACAGGGCACCGGACGGGGCGGTCAGTTCGAATCCGAACCGCACGTCGGGCACGGCCAGCCCGCGCGCCTGGTAGCCGAAGTCCCACACGTGCACGGCGAAACCGACGACGTGCTTGATCCGGTCGGTCCACTGCCGCCGCACGCCGAGCGCGTCGGCGATGTCCTGGCCGTGCGCGGTCAGCTCCATCATGCCGGCGGCGGCCAGCACACCGGCCGGGATCGGCCGGACCAGCCACGGCACGATCGTGTCGACCGGCACCCCGGCCAGCGCGGTCTCGGTGGCCGCGCGGGCGGACCGCCACGCGGCCAGCAGTGCGCTCGGCGCCTCGCTCTCGCACCCGGCCAGTGCCGCGTTGATCGCGCCCTCGAAGTTGCCCTGCGCGCTACGGGTGATCTCGCCGAACGCGTCCGGCTTGGTCACGGCGGCGCTGGCCAGCCGGTAGACGAAGGTCAGGTGCGCGATCTGGTGGGCGACCGTCCAGCCGTCGGCCGGGGTCGGCTTGGACCACGATGCGTCGTCCAGCCCGGCGACCATGCCGTCCACGCTGTCGCCCTCGGCGACGAGCTGCGCCATGACATCCTGTAGTTCGGCCACGGGAGCGTCCTTCCGGCAGGAGTTCGTCCTCACTCCGATGTGTTACGACGATCGACGGTGTAATCACGCTCCGTCGTCGCCGATCAAACGCCTCAAGCATGCCGTCGCGCCGGTCGTGGCGTCTTCTCCGACGGTGCCATATGCCGTTACCAGGCACTAAAAAGATCAGCAGGCCGCGCCGGGGGCCACAACCCCGGCCGGCCTGCTGATCGGTTTCCCCTCAGACGGAATCTCCTGCTGTCCGCGACTAGGCGGCGACCGGGTCCGATTCCGGGTCACGGAAACAGAAGCAGCCCATAACCGGCGCATTGCCGATTTCCCAGCTCTGCCAGGCGTTGAATTCGTCGACGACTAATTCAACGCTCTCGTGGGCCTTGTTCAGCCGATCGGTGTCGAAGCCGACGCTGGTCAACAGCGCGGTGACGTTCACGGTCATGGTCGCGGACATGGGTGCCTCCGATGAGCTTGTTTCCCTGCTTGACGGTAAGCATGCGCCCGCCGCGACACCCATTGCCAGTGCCCGACTCACCACAGCCGCGTGTTCTTTTCATATCCACGGCCAACTTCCGACATGATCACGGCCGTGACCCAAGAAATGTTCCCGATATTTGCCACCAGCAGTGATTAGTCTATCACGGTTTGTGATCCGTGCGGTGACATTCGACGTTCAAGTAGCGCAAATCGGACTATTCAGATAGGCATTGCGCGGTCCGTGGAACCACGCTGTCCGCGCCATGTCGGAACCGTTTCCGGGACGCCGGCACAACGGTGAGGATGTCATACCCGATCGGATGAACGCCGCACGCACACGGATGAGTACGGCACTGGCCTGCGAACCTGGTCTGCCGCACGATCCCCTTGGGGCATCAGGAGGGGACATGACCTACTTCATCCAGCACGCCCAGGCCGTCGACGAGTTGAGCCGGGAACTCGTCGCCGCCGGATTCTCGCCGTTCGTCACCACCCGGTGCGACGCCCTGGCCCGGCTCTCCGAGGCACTCGACGTGGCCGCCGGTGTGCTGACCGTGCCCAGGGACGACAACGCGATCGGCATCGCGGCGGGGGTCGCGCTCGCCGGTGGCCACCCGGCCGTGCTGATGAGCGACTCCGGCCCGGGCAGCGCCGCGGAGGCCATCGGCTCCGTGGTGGCACCGCACGACGTGGCGATGCTGTTCGTCGTGGCGGTCGGCGGGCCGGCCGATCCGGCAGCGGACGACCTGCCCATGGTCCGGATCAGTGAACAGGTACTCGACGAGTTCGGCATCGCGAGCGTGCCGCTGGACCCGACGCGACCGGCCGCCGCGCCGGTGGCCGAGGTGCGGGGGATCGTCCGCGACCAGTTCCGGCCGGCCGCGTTACTCGTGCCGGCGGCGGCCTTCGGACGGGCGGCATGAACGTCGGCACGGCGGTACGGGCGATCGCGTCCGCGGCGGGCGGGCGGCCGGTGGTGTTCACCTCCGGCGGCGCCGCCCGGATCGCGCGGCGACTGGCGGACCGGCCCAATCACTTCTATCTGGACAGCGGCACCGGCCTGGCGTCCTCGATCGGCATCGGCGTCGCGCTGCACGCCGGGAACACCACGCTCGTCGTGGACGACCCGGACGGCGTGCTCACCAACCTGGCGGCGCTGGTCACCGCCGGCATGCTCACCGACCTGCCGCTGGTGCACATCGTGCTGGACGGCCAGCCGGTCCGGCCGGCCAGCGGCCGGGCGGACCTGTGCGGGCTGGCGATCGCGGCCGGCTACCCGCGAACGTACACAGTGGACCGGATCGAACGGCTGACCGAACTGGTGCGCAGGGAGGTGGTCAGCTGCCCGTCGCCGGCGTTCGTCCGGTGCGTGCTGTCGGACAGCTCGTCACCGGGCCGGGCCAGGGCGGGCCGGGCGGTGCGGACCAGCGGGCGCCGGGACCGGCCGCCGTGGCTGACCGAGGCCGCCTGACCGTGAAAAATTCATGCCGGCATCGACACAAATACACATGACTACTGCTGAGCTGGGCACTTCGATTCAGGGCGACCGCCGGATAGTATCCGTCGAGTAGATTTCCTGTCAGTATTTCTGTGAATGTACTGGCGGACTGCGACGAGCGGCGTCTCGCACGGAAGGACGACGCCACATGGACACCACGATCCTCAAAGCCGTTGAACGAGCGATCGACACGATGCAGGCCAATCTCGGGGACAAGCTGACCATCGACGACCTGGCTCGCTCCGCCATGTTCAGCAAGTTCCATTTCTCGCGGGTCTTCCAGCGCGTGACGGGTGTCTCGCCGGGCCGGTTCCTGTCGGCGATGCGGTTGGCCGAGGCGAAGCGCCTGCTGTTGTCGACGTCGATCACGGTCGCCGACATCGGCCACCGCGTCGGCTACAACAGCGTCGGCACGTTCAGCTCCCGGTTCAGCAGCAGCGTCGGCGTCTCCCCCATCACGTACCGGCAGCTCGGCGGCATCGCGCACCGCATCCCGGTGGACCACCGCCAGGACCACGTCGCGACGGCGACGACGCTCCGGGGACACGTGTACGGCCCGTCCGTCGGCCGGCTGGGCACCGTGTTCGTCGGCGTGTTCCCCAGCCGGGTGCCGGAGGGCGCCCCGGCGCGCTGGGCGATGCTGGCCGGCCCAGGCCCCTACCAACTGGCCGCCGTGCCCGCCGGCACCTGGTACCTGACCGCACACGCCGTGGCGACCACTGTGGACGACAACGAGGTGCCGTACGTGGCCTGCTACGGGCCGTTCGTGGCGCACGCGGACACCGCGGCCCGGCTCGTCGACGTCCAACTGCGACCGACCAGGAGCATGGACCCGCCGCTGCTGCTGGCCCTGCCCGACCTGCGTGCGCAGGCCGAACTGGATCTCGCCGGATAACGCACGGAAACCGACATTGGGCACCACCCGAAAAAACACCGGTCCACGCCGGTGTTTTTTCGTGTGCGGTTGTCCGGCGGCGCAAGTTCAGAGAAGACTCCCGACTCGTGGGGCACCATCCTGGAACTGACGAATGGGGATGACTTTCCCGTTGTTCTCGACCAGGCACGAACGAAGAAATCCGGCGCCCGTCGATTCGGCACACCACGAAAGGGAGATCATGTCATCTTTTCGCGAGCGCGCACGCAAAATGGTGCCCGGACTCGCTGCCGTCGCCGTTCTCGTGACGATCTTCTTCGTGGGACAATCACAGGTCGCGGTGGCCGGCGCCAGCCAGGTGGCGAGCCAGTACAAGTTCCAGGAAATGCCGATCGCACTTCCGCCCGGCTACGACAACCAGCACTTCAACACGATCCGGCAGGTCAATCCCGCCTATCAGCACCTGGACGCCTGGATCTCCTCGGTCGGCGCCAGCATCGCCATGAACGACCTGGTCGGGCACGGCCGCTCGGACGGGATGTGCATCGTCGACACGCGCACCAACGACGTGATCGTCACCTACACGCCGACCGCGCCGGCCGCCGACCGGTTCACGCCGTTCGTGCTGAACCCGGCGCCGCTGCCGGTGGACGACACGATGGCGCCGACCGCGTGCACGCCGGGCGACTACAACGGCGACGGCCGGATGGACCTGCTGGTCACCTTCTGGGGCCGCACACCCATCCTGTACCTGGCCAGGGCCGGCGCGTCGAACCTGTCACCGGCCGCGTACCAGCCGAGGGAGCTGGTGCCCGAGGTGACGGTGGACGGCAGGTACCACGGCCCGCGGTGGAACACCGACGCCGACTACGTGGCCGACCTCGACGGTGACGGCCACCCGGACATCATCATCGGCAACTACTTCCCCGACTCGGACGTGCTGGACCCGCACGGCTTCAACAACGTCCAGATGAACAACACGCTGTCCAACGCCACCAACGGCGGCGGCGACCACGTGCTGCGCTTCTTCTCGGCGACGTCCGGCGACCACCCGACCGCCAACTTCGTCCAGCAGGAGGGCGCGATCCCGTTCGACGCCTCCACCGGCTGGACGCTGGCGCTGTCCGGCGCCGACCTGACCGGTGACGGGCTGCCCGACGTGTACGTCGGCAACGACTTCGGCCACGGCCACCTGCTGTACAACCTGTCCAGGCCGGGCAACGTCCGGTTCCTGGAGGCCAAAGGCGTCCGCTACCCGACCACGCCCAAGTCGTTCCAGCTGGGCAACGGCTCGTTCAAGGGCATGGGCGTGGACTTCGCCGACCTGAACGACAACGGCCGGTTCGACTTCATGGTCAGCAACATCACCACGGCGTGGGGCCTGCAGGAGAGCAACCTGTTGTTCATCAACGGCGCCAGCAGTGAGCGGCAGATGGCCAGCGACCTGAGTCAGGGCGTGGCGCCGTTCACCCAGGAGTCGCAGCAGTACGGCGTCGCGTGGACCGGTTGGGCCTGGGACGTCAAGATGGCCGACTTCGCCAACAGCGGCAGCCAGGACATCGTCCAGGCCGACGGGTTCGTCAAGGGCAAGATCAACCGGTGGCCGTGGTTGCAGGAGATGGCCATGACCAACGACGACCTGCTGGCCAACCCGGCCATGTGGCCCAACATCAACCCCGGTGACGACGTCGCCGGCCACCAGGTGCTGGCGTTCTACGCCAAGAACGGTTCCGGCAAGTACGTCAACGTCACCGGCAACCTGGGCCTGAACGTCCCGACCCCGACCAGGGGTCTGGCCACGGCGGACACCAGGGGCAACGGCCTGGTGGACCTGGCGGTGGCCCGCCAGTGGGGTCCGCCCGCGTTCTACGCCAACGAGTCGCCGGCGCCGGGCGACTTCGTCGACTTCAACCTGTTCCGGCCGGCCACCGACGGCATCGCCGGCACCGGCCTGGCCACCACCGGCGCACCCGCCTACGACGCCACGGTGGAGATCACCACGCCGGACGGCCGCAAGCAGATCGGCCAGCTCGACGGCGGCGGCGGCCACGGCGGCTTCCGCAGCTTCCAGGTCCACTTCGGACTCGGCTCGTACTCGGGTCCGGTCAGCGTGCACATCCGGTGGCGGGACACCGGCGGCCAGGTGCACCAGCAGACCAAGCAGTTCACCCCAGGCAACCACACCCTGATGCTGACCAGCGACGTCCAGGAGGTCGCGAGCCGATGACCGCCACCATTCACCCGGCACCGGTCCCGGCACCGGCAGCGGCCGGGAAGACCAAGGCGAAGCCGGATCCCCGCTACATCGCCCTGCGCAACTTCGCGATGTCCATCACGGCCTTCAACATCTTCGGGTACACGCTGCTCGGCTTCGAGCAGCCGTGGCTGTGGCCGATCCTGGCGGTGATCGTCGGCTACACGGCGGAGATCACGTTCGAGATAATCAGCGCCTGGGCCTACCAGCGGCAGCCCAGGTTCCGGGGCAACGGTTTCCGCGGCCTCTACGAGTTCCTGCTGCCGGCGCACATCACGGCCATCGCCGTCAACATGCTGACCTACGCCAACAACCAGTTCTGGCCGGTCGCCTTCGGCGTGGTCGTCGGCGTCGGTGCCAAGCACGTCCTGCAGGCCCCCGTCGCCGGCCGGATGCGGCACTTCATGAACCCGTCCAACTTCGGCATCACGGCCGTGCTGCTGTGCTTCTCCACCTGGGCCAGCATCGCGCCGCCCTACGAGTTCAGCGAGAACGCCAACACCTACTGGCGGGTGATGATCCCGGTGGTCATCGCCACCGCCGGCACGACGATCAACGCCGTGCTGACCAGGAAGGTCCCGCTGATCGTGGGCTGGATGGGCGGCTTCGCCATCCAGGGGTTCGTCCGGCACTGGATCTGGCACGTCTCGCTGTACTCCGCGCTGGGCCCGATGACCGGCATCGCGTTCGTCCTGTTCACCAACTACATGATCAGCGACCCGGGCACGACGCCGTTCAAGGCCCGGCCGCAGTTCATGTTCGGCGCGTCGGTCGCGTTCGTCTACGCCGTGCTGATGCTGTTCAACGTGGTGTACACCCTGTTCTTCGCGGTGTGCATCGTGTGCGCGGTCCGCGGTGCCGGCTGGTGGGTCGCCCACCTGGTCGGCAAGGCGAAGCAGAAGCGGGTCACGCCGGCGGAGCGGCCGCCGGTGACGGAGCTGCCCGCGGCGGCCTGAGTGTGCTCACGGCGGCCGGACCCGGTTCGGGTCCGGCCGCCGTCGTGTCCGCGACCGACATCACATGTCGGAGCCGCGGTGGTGCTGACAGGATCGACGATGGACTGACCATTATCTGCCGGGGGAGGCCGCCGACCACATGCCGTCTCGTCGTGGCGTCGACCAGGTGCCGTCGGCACGTCCCTCGGCCGGTGCCATGCTCGCCGGGCTCATGCTGCCGGTGTTCCTGCCGGTTGTGGTCACCGAGGTGGGCAACGGGGCGGTCACCCCGGTCATCGCCACCACGACGCACGGCTTCGGCGGGTCGACGGCGGTGGCCGCGCTGATGACCGCGCTGCTGGGCGTCGGCAGGGTGGCCGGCGACATCCCGGCGTCCATCCTGGCCGAGCGGGTCGGTGACCGGCGGTCCATGCTGATCGCGGCGGCCGTGTCGTTCGTCGCCTACGGCACCTGCCTACTGTCCGGCTCGCTGCTCGCCTACGGCGCCGGCCTGCTGGTCGCCGGCATGGCGAACGCCACGTTCTACCTGGCCAGACAGTCGTTCGTGATCGACACCGTGGACGTCGGCCTGCGCGCCAGGGCACTGTCCGCGCTGGGCGGGTCGCACCGGATCGGGCTGTTCCTCGGGCCGCTGGTCGGCGCCGGGGCGATCGAACTGTGGGGGGTGCGGGCCGCGTACGTGGTGGCGATCTCGGCCAACGTCGTCACCGTGGTGCTGCTGACCGTGGTGCGGGACGACACGTCGGCCGGCAAGGTGGCCAAGGAGCAGCGTGGCCGCGAGCACGGGTCGGGCCGGGTGCTGGTGGCGCACCGGCGGCTGTTCGCCACGCTCGGGCTGGCCATCATCGCGGTCGGCGCGGTCCGCGCGACCCGGCAGACCGTGGTGCCGATCTGGGCGCTGCACATCGGTTTGGGACCGGCGCAGACCAGCCTGATCTTCGCCATCGCCAGCGCGGTGGACATGGCGCTGTTCTATCCGGCGGGCAAGGTGATGGACGTCTACGGGCGGCTGGCCGTGGCCCTGCCGGCGATGACCATTCTCGGCGGCGCCATGGCGCTGCTGCCGCTCACCCACAGCCTGGTCATGCTGACCGTGGTGGCGATGAGCATGAGCTTCGGCAACGGGATCGGCGCCGGCATCATGATGACGCTCGGCGCGGACACCGCGCCGGAGGCGGGACGCCTGCGGTTCCTGGGCATCTGGCGGTTCCTCGGCGACTCGGGCAACGCGGTCGGGCCGCTGATCGTGTCCGTCATCGCCTCGGTGGTGACGTTGGCGGTCGGGATCGTCGCGGTCGGGTCGCTGGGCATCGGCGCGGCGGCCGGGCTGTGGCTGCTGGTGCCCAAGTACTCCCCGTTCGCCTACCGCCGCCGCTGACGCTCAGATCCCGATGCGCTGCGCCAGCCGCTCCCGGTGGGCCGCCGGGTCGCCGAGGAACTGCTGGTCGAAGTGGGCGCGCTTGAAGTACAGGTGCGCGTCGTGCTCCCAGGTGAAGCCGATGCCGCCGTGGATCTGGATGTTCTCGGCGGCGGCGTGGCTGAACGTGTCCGAGGCGTACGCCTTGGTCAGCGGCGCGACGGTGGGCAGCTCGTCGGAGTCGTCGGTGACCGCCCACGCCCCGTACAGCACGGCCGACCGGGTCGACTCGACCTCCAGCAGCAGGTCGGCGCACTGGTGCTTGATCGCCTGGAAGGTGCCGATCGGGCGGTTGAACTGCTCCCGCGTCTTGGCGTACGCCACCGCCATGTCCAGGGCGGCCTGGGCGCCGCCCAACTGCTCGGCGGCCAGTGCGATCGCGGCCCGGTCCAGTGCCTTCGCCAGGCCGGCCGCCGGGCCGACCGGCGTCGCCGGGGTGTCGGTGAACGTGATCGCGGCCAGGCGGCGGGTCTGGTCCAGGGTGGCCAGCGGGATTCGGGTCATGCCGGGCGCGTCGGCGGCGACCGCGAACAGCGACTCGTCCGTCGCCACCAGGACCAGGCCGGCGACGGCGCCGTCCAGCACCAGGTCGCGGCGGCCGGTCAGCCGCCACGTGCCGGCGTCGTCGGCCGCGGCCAGTTCCTCGTCGCCCAGGGCGAGGGTGGCGATCGTCTCGCCGGCCGCGATGTCCGGCAGGTGGGCCTGTTTGGCCTGTTCGCCGGCACAGCACAGCAGCGCGTTCGCGGCCAGCACCGCGGAGGCGAAGTAGGGGCCGCAGTACAGCGCCCTGCCCAGTTCCTCCAGCACGATCGCCTGCTCCACGAAGGTGAAGCCGGCGCCGCCGTACTCCTCGGGAATGGCGATCGCCGGCAGGCCGAGCTGGCCGCACGCCTGCCGCCACACCGCAGGGTCGTACCCGGACGGGGTGTCCATCAGCTCGCGGACCGCGGTCAGCGGCTGCTTGTCCGCGAGGAACTTCCGGACCGACGCCCGCAGTTCCCGCTGTTCCTGGCTTTCCGCCAACCGCATGGGATCGCTCCGTTCACCTGGGTAGGCCGAGGGCCCGTTCGGCGATGATGTTGCGCTGGATCTCGCTGGTGCCGGAGTAGATCGTGCCGCTGCGGCTGGCCAGGTAGACGTTCTGCCATTCGGTGGTCGGGTAGCCGTCGCCGTCCGGGCGGACCAGGCCGGCGGTGCCGACGACGTGCATCGCGATCTCGCCGAGCCGCTTGTGGTACTCGCTCCAGAACAGCTTGGTGATCGACGCCTCGGGGCCGGGTTGGCGGCCCTCGGCCACCTGGGCGAGGGTGCGCACACCGCTGTAGCGCATCAGCTGCACCTGCGTGTACGCCCACGCCAACTGCTGCCGGACGAGCGGATCGGTGTGCCGGCCGTACTTGCGGGCGGTGTCCACCAGTGCCCAGAACTCCTGCTCGAAGCGCAGGTGGCCGACGGTGGCCCGGCCGCCGCGTTCGTGGCCCAGCGTGGTCATCGCGACCCGCCAGCCGTTGTTCAGGCCGCCGATCACGTTGGCCAGCGGAGCGCGCACGCCGTCCAGGAAGTCCTCGCAGAACTCGGCGGCGCCGGTCATCTGGCGGATCGGCCGGTACGTGACCTCCGGTCCGGTGAACGGGATCAGCACGTAGGACAGGCCGGAGTGCTTGGGCGCGTCCGGATCGGTCCGGCACAGCACGAACATCATGTTCGCCCGCGCGGCACCGGAGGTCCACACCTTCTGGCCGGTGACCACGATCTCGTCGCCGTCCACCACTCCCCTGGTCTCCACGGACGCCAGGTCGGAGCCGTGGCCGGGTTCGGAGAAGCCCTGGCAGTAGACGTCCTCGCCGGACACGATCCGGGGCAGGAAACGCGCCTTCTGTTCCGGTGTCGCGTGCACCAGGATCGAGGGACCGACGAATCCCTCACCCATGCCGCGCACCACCCTGGGCACGCCGGCGCGGGCGAACTCCTCGTTCAGCACGGCGATCCGCACGGCGTCCATGTCCTGACCGCCGTACTCGGCCGGCCACTGCGGACACACCAGCCGCGCGTCGACCAGTTCCCGTTCCCACTCCTGGTAGCGCGGGTCGGCCATGGCGGCGGCCAGACCCTCCGGCCGGTATCCACCGGTGACGCCGATCGACTGCCAGTCGGTCAGTTCGGCCAGGCCGGCCGGCGCGTGCGCGGCGACCCACGCCCGCAGGTCCGCCCGGAACTCGGCGATGTCTGGTCCGAGATCAAGCTCCACGGCCTGCCTCCTCGCGCCGGAATACTAGAATTCAATTCCAGTAACTCGGCCGGTGTCAACACCTTGACAGTGGCGGCTGATCACTCGAAGCTGATTCTAGAATCCGGCCGGAGGGTGGTGCCATGGGTCTGCTGGACGGGCGGGTCGCCGTCGTCACCGGCGCGAGCCGGGGAATCGGCGCCGCCATCGCGGCACGGTTCGCGTCAGCGGGTGCCGCGGTCGCCGTCACCGCGCGCACCGTCGCCGACGGCGATCACCGGCTGCCGGGCGGCATCACGGACACGGTGGCCGGCATCCAGGCGGCGGGCGGCACGGCGCGGGCGTTCCAGGCCGACCTGTCCGCCGCCGAGGACCGAGTCCGGCTGGTCACCGAAGTCACCGAAACCATGGGCGACATCGACATTCTGGTGAACAACGCCGCCGTCACCTACTTCACGCCGGTCCGCGAGTTCACCGCCCGCCGGTTCGCGCTGATGTTCGAGGTGCAGGTGACCGCGCCGACCCACCTGGCGCAACTGGTCGCGCCCGGCATGTGCGACCGCGGCCGGGGCTGGATCCTGAACGTCTCGTCCGGCGCGGCCCGCCACCCCACGCTGCCGCCGGCCGAGCGGGCGCTGCGCGGCGGCACCGTGTACGGCATGTGCAAGGCCGCGATCGAGCGGTTCTCCACCGGGTTGGCCGCCGAGCTGTACCAGTACGACGTGGCCGTGAATGCGCTGGCGCCGACCAAGGTGGTGCCGACGCCGGGCACGCTGTTCCACCACCTGACCACCGAGGACGATCCGAACGCCGAACCGCCTGCCGTGATGGCCGAGGCGGCGCTGCAGCTGTGCCACGCACCGGCGGCCGAGCGCAGCGGGCGGGTCGCGTACTCGCAGCAGTTGCTCGCCGAGTTCGGCGTCGAGATCCCGACGGCCACGTATGGCTGAGCGGACCAAGCCGGTGCCGTCGCCGACGCCGGAGACTCAGCCGTACTGGGACGGCGCGGCAGCGGGTGAACTGCGGTTGCAGCGGTGCACCGACTGCGGCGCGGCCTTCTTCTATCCGCGGACTTCCTGCCCGCACTGCGGTTCCGCTGCCGTCGAGTGGTTCACCGCCAGCGGCCGCGCGACGCTCTACTCGTACACCATCACGCACCGGCCGGCGCCCGGCTTCGACGCTCCGTACGCCATCGCCGTGGTGCAGCTGGCCGAGGGACCCAGGATGATGACCAACATCGTGGGCATCCCGAACACGCCGGACCATCTGGTGCTGGACATGGACCTGGAGGTCACCTTCGAGCGGCGCGGCGACCTCGCCCTGCCGCAGTTCCGGCCGGCCGGAGAACGGGCATGACCGGCGTGGCGATCGTCGGCGCCGCCGAGACCGACGAGGTCGGCGTCCTGCCGGACCACTCGACGCTGGCGCTGCACGTCGAGGGCGCCCGCAACGCGCTGGCCGACGCGGGCCTGCGACCGTCCGACATCGACGGCATCGCATCGGTGTCCGCGCCCGGCCCGATCCAGGTCGCGCACGCCCTTGGTGTGACGCCACGCTGGATCGACGGCACCGGTGTCGGCGGCACGTCGTTCCTGTTCCACGTCCGGCACGCGGTCGCCGCCATCCAGGCCGGGCACGCTGCCACGGTCCTGATCACGCACGGCGAGTCCGGCCGGTCGCGGGTGGGCGCCACCCGGTACCCGCATTCGCCGTCCAGCCCCATGGGCCAGTTCGAGGCGCCGTACGGCACGTTCGGCCCGACGACGACGTTCACCATTCCGTTGCTGCGCTACATGAAGGAGTTCGGCCTGACGCCGGAACAACTGGCATCGGTGCCGGTGGCACAGCGCAAATGGGCGGCGCTCAACCCCAGGGCGATGTACCGGGACCCGATCACGGTCGCCGACGTGCTGGCGTCCCGCATGATCTCGTATCCCTTCCACCTGCTGGAATGCTGCCTGGTGACCGACGGCGGCGGCGCCCTGATCGTCACATCCGCCGAACGGGCCGATGATCTCCCCAGGCCGCCCGTGCACGTGCTGGGCACCGGTGAGACGTTCGAGTCGCCGATGATCTCCCAGATGGCCGACTTCACCACGTCGGCCGCGTTCCGCCGGTCGTCCGCGGACGCCTTCGCCGAGGCCGGTGTGTCCACGTCGGACGTCGACCACGTGATGATCTACGACGCCTTCGCGCACGTGCCCATCTACGGCCTGGAGGACATGGGATTCGTCGACCGGGGCGAGGCAGGCCCGTTCATCGCGGCGGGCCACACGTCGCCCGGTGGCCGGTTGCCGGTGAACACCAACGGCGGCGGACTGTCCTACACGCATACCGGCATGTACGGCATGTTCCTGATCCAGGAGTCGGTGCGGCAGTTGCGTGGTGAGGCGGCCGCTCAGGTGCCCGGCGTGGAGATCAGTGTGGCGCTGGGGAACGGTGGGATGTTCATGGCGGCCGGGTGTTTGGTGTTGGGCAACCGGCTGCCGTAGCTTTCGACCCGAGGGTTGGGCTTCGCTGCCGGCTGCCGGTTTCAGCCGATCCTTTGTAGACATCGCGATCACGATTCATTCTCCCCCGCTCCTTCGTGCGAGGGAGCGGGAGTGCCAAGCCCGACCCTCGGGGACCTACCGCTTCCCCACCGCAGCCGAAGCCAGGAACTCCGCATCCCCTGCCACGTACCGACTCCCCCGAAAACCACTGGCGGCAGCCGCGATCAGACACGCCGCGATGGCGAACGCGAACGCCACGTGCAACCCGGCATGGAACGGACCGGAAATGAGATGCGGGAAGAAGCCGGGACCGGTCAACGCGGCACGGTCCGCCGCCGGCACCTGGCTCAGCGCCGCGTTGCCCACCAGATGCTGGATCGGGTTGTACCCGAGGAACGCCGCGAACAGCACGGACACCGGTGGCGTGGCCGCGACCGCCGCCGCTGCCGCGTGCGGGATGTGGTGTGCGGTGAGGCCGGACAACAGCGTCTGCGGCAGCACCGCGGACAGGCCGGTGATCATCAGCGTGAAGAAGATGCCGATGGAGAAGACCTGGGCCGAGTTCTGGAACGTCGCGTTCATGCCGCCACCCGCGCCGCGGTGCATGGGTGGCAGGCTGTTCATCACCGCGGCCCGGTTGGGGGCGGCGAAGCAGCCCATGGCCAGGCCGTTGAGCAGCAGGATGCCGGCGAACGCCGGGTACGGGAAGTCGATCGGCAGCAGTTCGATCAGGATGAACGTGGACGCGGCCACCACCATGCCGGTGGTGGCGAACGGTCGGGCGCCGAACCTGTCGGACAGGAAGCCGGAGATCGGGCCGGCCAGCAGGAAGCCGGCGGTGAGCGGCAGCATGTGGATGCCGGCCCACAGCGGTGTCTCCGCGAAACTGTAGCCGTGCAGCGGCAACCATATCCCCTGCAACCAGATGATGAGCATGAACATCAGGCCGCCTCTGCCCAGCGCGGACAGGAACGTGGACAGCGTGCCGAACGTGAACGCCCTGATCTTGAACAGCGGCAGCCGGAACATCGGGTGCGCCACCTTGGTCTCGATCACGGCGAACGCGATCAGCAGCGCCACGCCGGACCCGATGAAGGTGAGCACGGTCGGGCTGCTCCACCCCATGACGTGACCGCGGTAGGGCTGGATGCCATGAGTGATGCCGACCATCACCAGGATCATGCCCACGGCGAACGTGATGTTGCCCAGCCAGTCGATCGGCTCACCGGACCGGCTGCCCAGGTCGCGCAGCTTGCGGAACGCCCAGATGGCGCCGAACAGGCCGCACGGCACGGAGATCAGGAACACCAGCCGCCAGTTGATCGGGGCGAGCACGCCGCCCAGCACCAGGCCGATGAACGAGCCGCTGATGCCGGCGACGTTGTTGATGCCCAACGCCAGGCCGCGCTGCCGGACCGGGAAGGCGTCGGTGAGGATGGCACCCGAGTTGCCGACCAGGAACGCGCCGCCGACGCCCTGCACGATCCGCCACACCAGCAGCCAGATCGCGCCGGCGTGGCCGGTCATCCAGTCGACCGTGAGGGCGAGCGAGGCGAACGTGTAGATGACGAAGCCGAGGTTGTACATCTTGACGCGGCCGAACATGTCGCCCAGCCGGCCGACGCTGACCACCAGCACGCTGCTGGTCACCAGGTAGCCGAGGATCAGCCACAACAGGTAGGCGCTGTTGCCTGGCTGC
Source organism: Pseudonocardiaceae bacterium (assembly GCA_035273045.1). GTDB lineage: Bacteria > Actinomycetota > Actinomycetes > Mycobacteriales > Pseudonocardiaceae > DATEPR01. The sequence goes on from DATEPR010000052.1 coordinate 16,449, forward strand.
AACGGGTCGAGCTGGATGCCGCGGAAGATGTCCGGCATCGCGATCAGCATGATCGACGAGTCGATCGTGGCGAGCAGGACGCCGACGGTGGTGTTGGTCAGGGCCACCCATCGGTATCTGTCACTCCGGGTGTCCGCCGCCG
>DATEPR010000053.1:0-9183 GCA_035273045.1 Pseudonocardiaceae bacterium
CGCCGGTCGGCCGTTGCGCCCAGTCCCACGCGGCCAGCACCCGCACGCAGGCGTCGAACACGTCGTCCGGCACGTCCTGGTCCGGCCCGGACAGCAGCTCGCGCAGCCGGACGCCCCAGCCGATGTCGGTCAGCCGCGCGACCACCCGGCCCGGTTCGGCGAGTTCGGCGGCCGGGATCTTGCCGGACAGCGGCACGTCCAGCGCGGCCAGGCCGGTCGGCCACAGCTTGCGCGGCGCGATCTCCACGCCGGGCCGGCGCAACCGTTCCCGGGCGGCCGACGCGGTCGGCTCGGCCACCTCGGCCGACCAGTGCGAACCGGTGCAGTTGTCACACCGGCCGCAGGGCGCGGCGTGCGGATCGTCCAACTGCCGCAACAGGAACTCCATCCGGCAGGCGTCGGTGGACTGGTACTCCAACATCGCCCGCTGCTCGGCGGACCGGGCCGACGCGATCCGCTCGTACCGCTCGCCGTCGTAGGTCCACTCCTGCCCGGTCGACTCCCAGCCGCCGCGCACCCGCCGGACCGCGCCGTCCACGTCGAGCACCTTCAGCACCATCTCCAGCCGGTTGCGGGACAGCTCCACCATCGGCTCCAGCGCGGGCGTGGACAGCACCCGGCCCGCACCGGCCAGCGCGTCCAGCACCTGGCGCACCACGAACTCGCGCGGGAACGCCAGCGATCCGAAGTAGTCCCAGATGTCCCGGTCCTCGCGGCCGGGCAGCAGCACCACGTCGGCCCGCTCGACGCCGCGCCCGGCCCGGCCGATCTGCTGGTAGTACGCGATGGGCGAGGCGGGCGCGCCCAGGTGCACGACGAAACCCAGATCGGGCTTGTCGAATCCCATGCCCAGCGCGGACGTGGCAACCAGCGCCTTGACCCGGTTGGCCAGCAGGTCCTGCTCGGCCTCGGCCCGTTCGGCCGGGTCGGTGCGGCCCGAGTAGGCCGCGACGGCGTGGCCGCGGTCGCGCAGGAACGCGGCCACCTCGTCCGCGCCGGCGACGGTGAGCGTGTACACGATGCCGGAACCGGGCAGTTCGGGCAGCCGGTCCGCGAGCCAGGCCAGCCGGGCTTCGTTGGTGGGCAGGCGAACCACGGACAGCCGCAGCGACGACCGGTCCAGCGCGCCACGCAGCACCAGCGCGTCCGACCCGACACCGACCCGCAACTGCTCGGCCACGTCCCGGATCACGCGGTCGTTGGCGGTGGCCGTGGTGGCCAGCACCGGGACGCCGTCCGGCAGGTCGGCCAGCAGGGTGCGCAGCCTGCGGTAGTCCGGGCGGAAGTCGTGGCCCCAGTCGGACACGCAGTGCGCCTCGTCGACCACCAGCAGGCCGGTGGTGGCGGCCAGGGACGGCAGCACGGCGTCCCGGAAGTCCGGGTTGTTCAGCCGTTCCGGGCTGATGAGCAGCACGTCCACCGCGCCGGCCGTGACGTCCGCCTGGATGGCGGCCCACTCGTCGACGTTGGCCGAGTTGATCGTGGCCGCGTGCACCCCGGCCCGTGCCGCGGCGGCGACCTGGTTGCGCATCAGGGCCAGCAGGGGCGACACGATCAGCGTCGGTCCGACGCCCTGCTCCCGCAGCAGCGCCGTGGCCACGAAGTACACCGCCGACTTGCCCCAACCGGTGCGCTGCACCACCAGCGCCCGCCTGCGGTCCACGACCAGGGCGCGGATCGCCTCCCACTGGTCGGGCCGCAGGCGCGCGTCGTCGCCGGCCAGCTTGCGCAGCAGTTCCTCGGCCCGTTCCCGGAGCGCGTGCTCGTCCACGTGTCCACTGATAGTCCATCCGCCCGACAGCCGCAGCGACTGTCCATAGGCCGCACAGTTGTCCACAGGCAGGCGCTGTTCACCAGGTCGGTGACCAGCACGTTGTGCCACACTTCGGACGTGATCCAACTGGAGGAGGCGGACGTGAGCGCGATGCCGTGGGCCGACCACCTGATGAGCCTCGATGACTGGGCGGCCCTGCCTGAGGACACCAGCCATCACTACGAACTCGTCGAGGGAGTTCTGCAAGTGAGCCCACGTCCGGCGTCCGACCACCAGTGGGCGCTCACCGAACTCGCCTACCAACTCCGCGGCCAACTACCGACCGAACTGGTGGCGCTGCCCGAGGTGGAGGTTGTGCTCGCGCCCCAACTGCCGGCCACCGTCCGCACGCCCGATCTGGTCGTCGTGCCAAGGTCGGTCGCGGTGACGAGCCCCACCAGGTATCAGTCGGACGATGTGCTGCTGGCCGTCGAGGTGATCTCACCGGGGTCGCGGGAGCGGGACGAGGTCACCAAGCTCTACGAGTACTCCGAGGCCGGCATTCCCGGCTACTGGCTGGTCGATCTGGAGGACCAGGTCAGCCTGACGGCCTACCTGTTGGTCGACGGGGAGTACGAGGTGGTGGGCAAGGGCGGCGGCACGGTCCCGCTGACCGAGCCGGTCGCGGTGACCGTCGACATGGGTGCGCTGCTGCCGCACCGGACGTGACGCCGGCCACGCAACGCGACCTGCGAGACTGGAGGCCGTGCACGGCAACACGACGGCGACCGAACCGACGGTCGCCAGGTCACGGGCCCTGTTCGAGCGGGCGGCGGCGGCCACCCCCGGTGGTGTGAACTCGCCGGTGCGCGCGTTCCGCTCGGTGGGCGGTACGCCCCGGTTCATGGTCTCCGGGTCCGGCCCGTACCTGACCGACGCGGACGGCAACCGGTACGTGGACCTGGTCAGCTCCTGGGGGCCGATGATCCTGGGCCACGCGCACCCCGCCGTGGTCGAGGCGGCGGGACGCGCGGCGGCCGCCGGGCTCTCGTTCGGCACCCCGACCGAGGGCGAGGTGGAACTGGCCGAGGAGATCATCGGCCGGGTGGCGCCAGTGGACCAGGTCCGGCTGGTCAACTCGGGCACCGAGGCCACGATGAGCGCGATCCGGCTGGCCAGGGGGTTCACCGGCCGGCCCAAGATCATCAAGTTCGCCGGCTGCTACCACGGTCACGTGGACGCGCTGCTGGCCGACGCCGGCTCCGGCGTGGCCACCCTCGGCCTGCCCACGTCGCCCGGCGTCACCGGCGCGCAGGCCGCGGACACGATCGTCCTGCCGTACAACGATCTCGCCGCCGTCGGCGAGGCTTTCCGGCTCAACCCGGACAGCATCGCCTGCGTGATCACCGAGGCCGCGGCGGGCAACATGGGCGCGGTGCCGCCGCTGCCCGGCTTCAACGCCGGCCTGCGCGAACTGGCCCACCAGCACGGCGCGCTGCTGGTGATGGACGAGGTGATGACCGGGTTCCGGGTGTCCCGGGCCGGCTGGTTCGGCCTGGAGGACGTGCCCGGCGATCTCTACACGTTCGGCAAGGTGATGTCCGGCGGGCTGCCGGCCGCCGCCTTCGGCGGCCGGGCCGACGTCATGGCCCGGCTGGCCCCGGTCGGCCCGGTGTACCAGGCGGGCACGCTGTCCGGGAACCCGGTCGCGGTCGCCGCCGGACTGGCCACGCTGCGCGCCGCCGACGACGCCGTCTACCGGGCGCTGGACGCCAACGCCCGCCGGCTGGGCGATGCGTTCACCGCCGCGCTCACCAAGGCCGGCGTGGCGCACCGCGTGCAGTACGCGGGCAACCTGCTGTCCGTCTACTTCACCGAGGCGCCGGTGCGGGACTTCCGGTCCGCGAAGGCCAGCCAGACCTGGCGGTTCCCGGCGTTCTTCCACGCCCTGCTGGCCGGCGGGGTGTACGGGCCGCCGAGCCCGTTCGAGGTGTGGTTCGTCAACGCCGCCATGGACGACGACGCGTTCGCCGTCATCGAGGCCGCGCTGCCGGCCGCGGCGGCGGCCGCCGCCGCGAGTGAGGAGCCCGGCCAGTGACGTCAGCGGAGCAGCGCCGCGGCCCGGAAGCCGTGCGCACACCTGTCACCACGATCGTGCACCTGGTCCGGCACGGCGAGGCGCACAACCCGGAGGGCATCCTCTACGGCCGGCTGCCCGGATTCCCGTTGTCCGAGCGGGGCCAGCAGCAGGCGCTGGTGGTCGCCGAACACCTGCGCGACGCCGACGTGGCGCACGTGGCCTGCTCACCGCTGGAGCGGGCCAGGCAGACGGCGGCGCCGATCGCCGACTCCCACCGGCTCGACCCGGTCATCGACGAGCGGCTGATCGAGGCCGCCAACTCGTTCGAGGGCCAACGGGTGTCGGTGGGCGACGGCGCGCTGCGCGACCCGCGCAACTGGCCGGTCCTGCGCAACCCGTTCAGACCGTCCTGGGGCGAGCCGTACCTGGACATCGCCCACCGGATGCTGGCCGCCGTGCACCGCGCCCGGACCGCGGCCGCCGGGCGGGAGGCGGTGTGCGTGTCGCACCAGCTGCCGATCGTGTCGGTCCGCCGGTTCGTCGAGGGCAAGCGCCTGTGGCACGACCCGAGGCGGCGGCAGTGCGGACTGGCGTCCATCACGTCCTTGGAGTTCGCGGACGAGAAGCTGGTCGGCGTGACCTACAGCGACCCGGTCGGCGCGACCAACGTGCGGGTGAGCGGCGCATGAGACGGCTCCGGATCCTGGTCGCGGCACTGGTGGCCGGCCTGTGTGTCGCCGGCTGCGCGGTCGGCAAGGACGCCGTGGTGCAGGGCAGCACGTTCTCGTTCGTGTCGCCCGGCGGCAAGCTGGTCATCACCTACCCGGAGGCGCGGCGGCAGGAACTGCCCGACGTGTCCGGGAAGAGCCTGGCCGACCCCGGCCGGCAGATCCACGTGTCCGACTACCCGGACAAGGTCGTGGTCCTGAACATCTGGGGCCAGTGGTGCGGGCCGTGCCGGGACGAGGCGCCCGAACTGTCCTCCGTGTACCGGCAGACCAGGGCGCAGGGTGTGCAACTGATCGGCATCGACGTCCGCGACCAGCGCAGCGCCGCCCTGGACTTCCTGCACGACAACCAGATCAGCTACCCGTCGATCTTCGACCCGTCCGGCCGGTCGCTGCTGGCGCTGAGCGGCTACCCGCGCAGCGTGGTGCCCTCGACGATCGTGCTGGACCGCCAGCACCGGGTGGCCGCCGTCTACCTGGAGCGGGTCACCGCGACCATCCTGCTGCCCGAGGTGCGCACGCTAGCCAGCAGGGCGTGAGCCGGGCGTGGGATCGACCCGCGCTGTGACGGACGCCGCGTGACGGGGTGACCGGTGATCGGGGCGGGAATGCCAGTCCCTACCCTCGACGTGTGAACCCCACCGCGCTCGCCATGTCGGGGCCGCTGCTGTTCGCCGCCGGCGTCGCGGTGGCGGCCGGGGCGCTGTCGTTCGCGTCGCCGTGCGTGGTGCCGCTGGTGCCCGGTTATCTGGCCTACCTGGCCGGCCTGGTGGGTGCCGACGCGCCCAGGGTGGACGCGGGTGAGCCGGTGGCCGCCGGCCGCTGGCGGGTCGCCGGTGCCGCGCTGCTGTTCGTGGCCGGGTTCACCGTGGTGTTCGGCGCCGGCTCGGTGCTGGTGCTCGGGCTGTCCAATGCCCTGCTGGACAACGAATCGCTGCTGGAGCGCATCGGTGGTGTCGTCACGATCGTGATGGGCCTGGTGTTCCTCGGCCTGATCCCGCTGTTGCAACGGGATGTCCGGCCGCATGCCGCGCCCAGGGCCGGCCTGGTGGGCGCGCCGCTGCTGGGCGGGGTGTTCGCGCTGGGCTGGACGCCGTGCCTCGGTCCGACGCTGACCGGCGTGATGTCGGTGGCCGCCGGCACCCAGGTGGGGCCGGGCACGGTGCGCGGCATCCTGCTGGTGCTGGCCTACTGCCTCGGCCTCGGCGTGCCGTTCGTGGTGCTCGCGTTGGGCGCCCGCTGGGCGGTGCGGGCCACCGGCTGGTTGCGCAGGCACGTGCGCGGCGTGCAGATCACCGGCGGCGTGCTACTGCTGTGTGTTGGATTCGCGCTGGTCACCGGGTTGTGGGGCGATCTGGTCGACTGGTTGCGGGAAACCGTGGTGACGTCCGTGAGCCTGCCGCTATGACCACCCTGGACACGCCGCCGAAGGTCACCGAGCCGACGCCGCCGAGCCGGCCCGGCCCGCTGCGCACCGTCCTGGCGTTCCTGCGCAACACCTGGCGTGGCCTGACCGCCATGCGCACCGCGCTGGTGCTGCTGTTCCTGCTGGCGCTGGCCGCGCTGCCCGGCGCGCTGCTGCCGCAGCGTGCGCTGAACGACCCGAAGGTCGACCAGTACATCGCCAGCCACGGCTGGTGGGGCCACCTGCTGGACCGGTTGCAGTTCTTCACCGTGTACGGCAGCGTCTGGTTCTCCGCGATCTACGTGCTGCTGTTCGTGTCGCTGGTGGGCTGCCTGCTGCCCAGGTCGGTGGAGTACGCGAGGCAGTGGTTCGCCAAGCCGGTGATCACGCCGAGGAACCTGTCCCGGCTGCCGCACCACGTGCGGGCCGAGTTCGACAGCACCGACGGCGTCGACGAGATCGCGGACGCGATGCGCGGGCAGTTGCGCGGCTGGCGGCTGCGCCGGGACATCGACGGCGAGGGCGCCACCCGCACGGTCAGCCTGTCCACCGAACGCGGTTTCCTGCGGGAGACCGGCAACCTGGTGTTCCACTTCGCTTTGCTCGGCCTGATCGTGGCGTTCGCCATCGGCAAGATGTTCATGTACTCGGGCCAGGTCATCGTGCTGGCCGACGGTTCCGAGTTCTGCAACTCCGGCGTGCTGGAGTACGACTCGTTCACCCCGGGCCTGCGGGTGGACGGCACGCACCTGGATCCGTTCTGCGTGAAGGTCAACGACTTCACGGCCCGCTACCTGCCCACCGGCCAACCCGTCTACTACAACTCGGACATCCAGTACCAGTCCGGCGAGGACCTGGCCACGAACACCTGGCGGCCGTACGACCTCAAGGTCGACTCGCCGCTGCGCACCGCGGGCGACCGGATCTACCTGCTGGGCAACGGCTACGCCCCGGTGTTCACCGTGCGGTTCCCGGACGGCCAGGTCCGGCAGGGCATCGTGCAGTGGAAGCCGGACGACACCAGCACGATGCTGTCCGAGGGCGCCACCAAGTTCGACCCGCCGAACGTGACCAACGCCAGCGAACTGGCCACCAGGCAGCTCGCGGTCACCGGGCTGTTCGCGCCCACGGCGGCCTACCAGGGCGGCCTGCTCACCTCCACCTACCCCGACCTGACCAGTCCGGCCGTGTCGCTGGACATCTACCAGGGCGACCTGGGCGAGGGCAGCGGCACCGGCCAGAGCATCTTCACCATCGACCAGAGCATGGTCGCCGACGGGCGGCTGAAGCTGGTGGACAAGGCGAACCTGGGGCTCGGCCAGTCCACGAAGCTGCCGGACGGCACGACGGTCCGGTTCGACTCGGTGCGGCGCTGGGTGTCGCTCCAGATCGCGCACGATCCCACGCAGGTCTACGTGCTCGTGTTCGCGCTGCTGATGCTCGGCGGGCTGATCGTGTCGCTCACCGTGAAGCGGCGCAGAGTGTGGGTCAGGGTGTCCCGCACCCCCGCCGGCCAGGCCGGCGGCGGCGGTCGTACGGTGGTCGAGATCGGCGGCCTGGCCCGCACCGACCAGGCCGGCTACGGCGAGGAGTTCACCCGCCTCACGGCCCGGCTGCTCGCCGCGGCCAGGAGACAGGCGGTCCCGTCCGGGAAGGACAGTTGATGGCAGTCAACGAGATGCTGGCCCACAACAGCCAGTACGCCTACACCGCGGCAGTCACGATCTACGTGCTGTCGATGTTCTTCTACCTCGCCGAGACCGCGTTCGGCCGCCGGGCGGCCAAGGCCGAGACGGTGGAGGCGCGGGAACTGGTCGCGGCCGGCGGCGTGACGGTCACCGGCACGACGACGGCCATCGACCCGGACGCGGACACCGGCACCAGGGGCAGCCGGCCGCTGGCCGAGCGGCTGGGCCGGATGGGCGTCGGGCTGACCGTGCTGGGCGCCGCGGTGCACCTGCTGTCCATCGTGCTGCGCGGGCTGGCCGTGCAGCGGTGGCCGCTGGGCAACATGTACGAGTTCATGTCGTTCGTGTGCCTGGTCGCGGTGATCGCCTGGCTGGTGATGCTGCGCCGGTTCCAGATCCGCAGGCTCGGCGCGTTCGTGCTGATCCCGGTGTTCATCCTGATGTTCCTGGGTGGCACCGTCCTCTACACGCAGGCCGAACCGGTCGCGCCGGCCCTCCAGTCGTACTGGCTGGTCATCCACGTGACCGTGGTGTCCTCGGCGTGCGGCATCCTGCTGGTGCCCGGGGTGGCCAGCGTGATGTACCTGATCAAGGGCGCGTGGGACCGCGACCCGGCCCGGTTCACCCGGATCGGGCCGAAGCTGCCCGCCATGGCGACGCTGGACCGGCTGGCCTACCGCACCACGATCTTCGGCTTCCCGCTGTTCACGTTCGGCGTGATCTGCGGGGCGATCTGGGCGGAGTCGGCGTGGGGCCGGTTCTGGGGCTGGGACCCGAAGGAGACGACGTCGTTCATCGCGTGGGTGGTGTACGCGGCGTACCTCCACTCGCGGGCCACGGCCGGCTGGCGGGGCACCAGGGCGGCGGTCATCAACATCCTCGGCTTCGCCGTGTTGATCTTCAACCTGTTCTTCGTCAACCTGGTGACCACCGGCCTGCACTCGTACGCCGGAGTGGGCTGACCACCTGTCGACCCGTACGCTCCCTGCGACTACCTTCAGTTGGGTCACGCTCGCTACCCGCTTGTGCAGGGAGGACTCCACCGGTGACTGGACCCTACGAGGAGCCCACGCCGCGCCACGAGGCGAACTGGCAGCCACCGGCCGGGCAACAGGGGGCGCACGCCAGAAACTCCGCGGGCGGTGACCAGTCCGGGGCGCACGGTGTCGCGCAGCACGAGGCCGAGCAGTCCGGTCAGCACGCCGCGCCCGAACCGCACCCGGTGCCGTCCTACGTCGAGCCGACCGGTTCCGGCGGGTTCCCGCTGCCGGGCAACCAGTCCGGGCCGCATCCGGTGGTGGACGGCTCCGGCCCGTTCCCGCCGCCGGGCAGCACGTCCGGCCCGTACCCGGCACCGGCGAGCCAGTCCGGTCCGCATCCGATGCCCGGCCACCACTCCGGTCCGTACCCGACGGGTTTCCCGCAGCACCAGATGCCGTTCCCGTTCGAGCAGCAGTTCCCGCCGGGCGGGCCGGCGCAGCCGCCGATGCCGCAGCCCGGCCAGGCGCTGCCGGGTCAGCCGTTGCCGG
>DATEPR010000054.1:0-2484 GCA_035273045.1 Pseudonocardiaceae bacterium
GTCGGCCCACGGCTGGTTCCGGGCCAGCACCGCGCGCACGGTCAGCCACGTCTCCGCGTCGTCCCGGGCCGCCACGGCCAGCGGCAGCGGCACCTCGGCCGTGGCACCGGGCGCCAGCACCGGCACGGCCAGCCTGCCCCGCGCGATCCGCTCGCCGTCCCGGGCCACGGACCAGTTGAACGCCAGGTGGCCGGTGTCGGCGAAGTCGTAGCCGTTGGTGATCCGCACGACGCCGGCCTTCGGGTCCGGCTCGATCCGCACCGGCGCGATCACCGTGGCTAATTCCACCAGGCCGGGGCTGGGCGTGCGGTCCGGGAACAGCAGGCCGTCGGTGACGAAATGCCCGTCGTGCAACGGTTCGCCGAAATCGCCGCCGTAGGCGTAGTAGCCGGTGCCGTCGGCGGCGGTACGCCGGATGCCGTGGTCGATCCACTCCCACACGAAACCGCCCTGGCAGCGCGGATAGCGCCGGAACAGCTCCTGGTACTCGGCCAGCCCGCCGGGCCCGTTGCCCATGGCGTGCGCGTACTCGCACAGGACGAACGGCAGCGACCGGCGGTGCTCGTCGGCCGCCGGGTCGTCCGGCGGCGGCTCGGCGTACCGGCCGATCGCCTCGACGTCCGCGTGCGAGTGGTACATCCGGCTGTACACGTCGGTGTAGGTGCAGTTGTGGTCGCCCTCGTACTGCACCGGCCGGCCCGGGTCGCGCTCGTGCACCCAGTCGGCCATCGCGGCCAGGTTCGCCCCGGTCCCCGACTCGTTGCCCAACGACCACATGATCACCGACGGGTGGTTCTTGTCCCGCTCCACCATGCGGCGCATCCGGTCCAGGTACGCCTCCCGCCACACCGGGTCGTCGCTCGGGTTGCCCCGCCAGCCGACCATCAGGAACCCGTGGGTCTCCAGGTCGCACTCGTCGACCACCCACAGCCCGAACTCGTCGCAGTAGTCGAGGAACGCCTGGTTCGGTGGATAGTGGCTGGTCCGCACCGCGTTGACGTTGTGCCGCTTCATCAGCAGCACGTCGTGGGCCGCCAGTTCGGGATCCACCGCCCGGCCCCGCTCCGGGTCCCACTCGTGCCGGTTCACCCCCCGCAGCAGCAACGGCTGCCCGTTCACCGTGAGCCGGCCGTCCACGACCGCGACCGTGCGGAACCCGATCCGCGTGGTCATCGACTCGCCGGCCGCCGTCACCACCGCGGTGTACAGCCGGGGCCGCTCCGCCGACCACGGCTCCACCCCGGCGATCTGGTGCGGGCCGGCCGCCGGCACGTTCGCCAGGCCCAGTTCCGGCACGCTCAGCAGCGCCGGCACGCCACCGGTGTCCACCCGCAGCGTGCCGGTGCCGGTGACGTGGTCGTAGTCGGCGTGCACGAACAGGTCCGGCAACCCGCCCGCCGGCCGGGACAGCAGCGACACGCCGCGGAAGATCCCGGACAGCCACCACATGTCCTGGTCCTCCAGGTAGCTGCCGGCCGACCACTGGTGCACCCGCACCGCCACCACGTTGCGGCCCGGCCGCAGCAGCGGCCCGACCGCGAACTCCGCGGGCAGCCTGCTGCCGGTGGCGCCGCCGAGTTCGGTGCCGTTGAGCCACACCCGGTAACACGAGTCGACGCCGTCGAACCGCAGCACCGCGTCCCCGGACGGCCAGTCCGCCGGCAGGTCGAACGTCCTGCGGTACTCGCCGGTCGGGTTCTCGTCCGGCACGTGCGGCGGGTCGATCGGAAACGGGAAGTACACGTTCGTGTAGGCGGGGCGGCCGTAGCCGTGCAGTTGCCAGTGCGCCGGCACCGGCAGTTCCGCCCAGTCGCCGTCGTCGACGTCCGGATCGGCGAACCCGGCGCCGCCCGACCCGGTCGCCGTGGGGAAGTGCCGGAACCGCCACCGGCCGTTCAGGCACACCCGAGGGGCGTCCGACGCCCCGTGCGCCCTGGGTGGCCGGATGCCTGACGGGACAGGGTCTTCCAGGTACGGCGGAACCGGCATGCGGCTGTCACCTCCGGTGATGTGCGACCAGGCGAGGAGCCAGTATGCCGGTACCGGTCAGGCCAGCGCCCGGATCTCGCCGGCCAGCACCTGACGGACGTAGCGCAACTGGACGCCGCGCTGGTACGGGCCGCCGCCCTCGTGCTCGTTGAACGGCCACACCTCGATCCGCTTCGGCCCCGACCATGCGTGGTACGCGGCGAACACGGTGGACGGCGGGCAGATCGGGTCGCGCAGCGCCACCGAGTACAGCGCCGGGATCGTGCCCAGCGGCGCCAGGTGGAAACCGTCGAAGTAGGCCAGCGTGCCGAACACCCGCGCCTCGTCCGCGCGCCGGGTGGACAGGTACTGCACCAGCTCGTAGTACGGGTGCTCGTCGGTGATGTCCACGGCCCGCCGGATGTGCGTCATGAACGGCACGTCGACCAGCGCGGCCAGCGGCGCCGGCCCACCCGCGAACCCGTGCAGCGCACCGACCGCCTGCGCGATCGCACC
>DATEPR010000055.1:0-3848 GCA_035273045.1 Pseudonocardiaceae bacterium
TGACACGTGAACACCAGTCCGGCGCGGCAGCGCCGGTGCCCCATCCCGGACAAGTGAGGTACTGACGCATGACCGGTCGTACGTATGGACAGTTCTGTGGCCTGGCACGCGCCCTTGAGCTGGTCGGGGAGCGCTGGTCGCTGCTCGTCGTCCGTGACCTGATCCTCGGCCCGAAGCGGTTCACGGACCTGCGCGAGGGCCTGCCCCGGATTCCGGTGAGCATCCTGTCCGCCCGGCTGAACGAGCTGGAGGAGAACGGCGTGATCCGGCGCCGGGTGCTGCCCAAGCTGGACGCCGCCGTGGTGTACGAGCTCACCGAGTACGGCAGCGAACTGGAGGAGGTGCTGCTGCGGCTGGGCCTGTGGGGCGCCCGCTCGCTGGGCGATCCGGCCGCCGGCGACGCCTTCGGCCTAGACACGGCGATCCTGTCGCTGTACACGACGTTCCGGCCGGAGTACGCGGAGAACGTCCGGTTGTCGTTCCAGATCAACTACGGCGAGTTCGTCGTGCACGCGGTCGTCGACGACGGCCACCTGCGGGTCGCCGAGGGCGAGCTGCCGGAGGCGGACCTGGCCATGGATCTCTACGGTTCGATCCGCGGCCTGGCCGCCGGTGAGATCACGCCCGCCCAGGCGGTCGAGTCCGGCCTGGTGCACCTGCACGGCGATGCCGCGCTGCTGGACCGGTTCGTCGAGATGTTCCACATCCCGTCCGCGCCGGTGCGCAGCCAGGGCCTGGCCGTCCACTGAGTACGGCGCCCCTTCGGCCCGGGAAGTGGGCCGAAGGGGCGGTTGTCGTCTTCCCGACTGCGCACGCAAGACACGAGAAACAACTGGTGACGGATTCACCTCGCCGTGGTGACAGTGCCACTGGCCGGTGAGTCCCGGGCGATCCGACAATGGTCACAGAGCGGTTCGCCCGCCGGAAGGGAGCCGAACATGTCACCCACCAGCCTGCTGGAGTCCGACGGCACGCGGTTCGACCAGATCGTGGTCGCGCTGCACGGCCTGCCCAGCTGGGGCCAGGAACCGGTGCTGCGGCGGCTGATCCGCACGCTCGCCCACTACGAGCACACCGGTGACCTGACGGTCATCGACCACTTCATCGCGAGCCTGGAGATGACGGCCAGGATGGAGCGGAACCCGGAGTACGTGCTGGCCACCACGGTCCGCGAGGAGCCGGGTGAGCCGCTGGACCTGGCGGACGTGATCGCGGGGATCGAGGCACGTCACCGTGGCGACGGGACGTAGGCGGCGGCTCAACGTGGGCGTCGCCTGCCTGGAGAAGTGGACCCAGGGCGCCAGCCAGGCCGACAAGAACGCGGTGTACGACGTGCTGTTCGCCGTGTCCGACGGCACGGTCTTCCACAGTCACAAGGTGTTCGACGACGTCAAGCGGCCGGGCGAGTTCTTCGTCATGGCCCGGGAGAACCTGGTCGTGAAGATCGGCATCTACCCGTTCAACAACTTCGGCATTTCGTATATCGGCACCGTGGACGGCGCGTCCGATCTGGACATGGACGCCGCGTGACGCGGTCCGCGGGAGGAGGACGCCGTGTCGGCGGAGGTTCCAGGTCTTGACGTGTCGTCCCGGGTGCGGGCGCGGGACATCCCGATGCGCGCGGTGGCGCACGTGGGGCGCCGGCTGCTGCTGGTGTCCGGCGCGCTGGACGCGGCCGACCACGACGTGTCGATGTCGGTGGCGCTGCCGGAGGCGGGCCGCTGGCAGGTGGTGAAGTCGGAGACGAACCTGACCGACCAGGTCTGGGTCGCCATGCAGATCACCACCGACGACGACACCACGTTCGTCAACGACACCGGCACGGTCATCGGGTCCTGCCAGTTCGAGAAGACGTTCATGACGCCGGACCAGCGCCGCCTGACCTTCTTCCAGGGTGAGGTGCGGCCGGGCGAGTCGGCCGTGCAGACGTTCTCGCTGGAGGCGGCCAGCGGCCGGCCCGTCTACGCCCACGCCCGGTACAGCAGGCTGACCAGTGACACCGCGGAACAGTCGGCGGACACGCTGGAACGGTTGATAGCCAACGGGATGCCGCAGCGGCCGGTGCTGGAGCTGATCGTGCCGGTTACGGTGGTGGAGTGAGCAGAGTCCTCATCACCGGTTCCAGCGACGGACTCGGCCTGCTGGCCGGACGGCTGTTGGCCGAGTCCGGACACGACGTCACCCTGCACGCCAGGAACGAGCGGCGCGCCGAGGACGCCCGGCGTGCCCTCCCGGCCGCGGCCGGCGTGGTGGTCGGTGACGTGAGCACCCTGGCCGGGATGCGGGCGGTCGCCGAACAGGCGAGCGCCGGCGGGCGGTTCGACGCGGTGATCCACAACGTCGGCGTCTACCTGGAGCAGACCAGGGTGGGCACCGAGGACGGGCTGGCGCGGGTGTTCGCCGTCAACGTGCTCGCCCCGTACGTGTTGACGGCCGCGCTGCCGGCGCCGGACCGCCTGGTGTACCTCACGTCCGGGCTGCACCGCGGCGGCGATCCCGGATTGGACGACCTGCAGTGGGAGCGCCGCCGGTGGGCGGCCGGCCAGGCCTACGCGGACAGCAAGCTGTGGGTCGTCGCGCTGGCGTTCGCCATGGCCCGGCGGTGGCCTTCGGTGTGCAGCAACGCGGTCGACCCGGGCTGGGTGCCGACGCGGATGGGCGGGCCGAACGCGCCGGGCGACCTGGCCAAGGGTCCGGTGACCCAGGTGTGGCTCGCGGTGGACGACGCGACCGCCGGGCAGACCGGTGGCTACTTCTACCACCAGCGGCCGCAGGAACCGCATCCCGCCACGCTCGACGTCGACCTCCAGGAGCGGTTCCTGGCCGAGTGCGAGAAGCTGAGCGGCGTCTCACTGCCGGCGGCCTGACCTCGGCCGACCTATGCTCTGGCCATGGCGACGATCACGGCCACGCTCCAGTTGGCCGACTGGCGGCGGCGGGTCAGCGAGCTGTACGCGGCGGTCCGGGCGCAGCCCGATCCGGTGCGGGCGCACGCGCTGTGGCGGGCGAGGCGGGACGAGTTGTTCCGCACCCACCCGCAGAGCCCCCTCCCGCCGGGTGATCCGCTGCGCGACACCGGCGTGCCCTACTGGGACTACCGGCCGGAGTACCGGTTCACCCTGCCGGTGTTGCCCAGCGAGCCGTTGCACCTGGACGTCCCCACGGACAACGACGGCACCACGTCGATGACGCGCGTCGGGCACGTCGAGGTGTTCGGTTCGACGCTGGACGTGTGGTGGCTGCGCCAGTACGGCGGCGGCCTGTTCGTGCCGGTCAGGGACGGGTCGGCCGGCCGGGGCTCCTACGGTGGCGGCCGGTACGCGCTGGACACCGCCAAGGGCGCTGATCTCGGTGGCCCGCCCGATCACGTCGTGCTGGACTTCAACTTCCTCTACCACCCGTCGTGCCGCTACGACAGCGCGTGGCAGTGCCCGCTCGCCCCGCCCGGCAACACGATCAGCCGGCGGATTGAGGCTGGGGAACGGATGTGACCATCGGCTGGGCGTCCGGCGTGCCGAGCTGACGCCACCGGCGCTGGCCCAGCGCGACCAGGATGGCCGCGGCGAGGAACGCCCCGGCGACCGGGAAGAACGGCGCCGGTCCGAAACGCTGCACGACCAGCGCGGCCGCGGCGGCCGAGACCGGGAACACCCCGAAGCTGCACACCATCAGCAGCCCGGTCACGCGACCCAGCAGGGCGGGCGGTGCCCACCGCTGAAACACCGTGATCATCACGATGTTGGCGAAGCCGACGAGCGTGCCCTCGATCGCCAGCGCGGCACCGGCCCCGATCGCGCCGCCCGCATACGGCACCAGTGCCAGCGCCACGGCGCCGCCGAGGAAGACGG